>JBEGJS010000084.1:0-3104 GCA_041184485.1 Actinomycetota bacterium
CGGGCAGACGTTGGTGTTTGGCTCGTCGCCAAACTCGTTGCGGCAGCCACAGAACATCTTGGTCTTGGTGTTCAACTCAACGTGAACCTCTAGACCGATAACGACCTCGAACTGCTCGAGAGCCTTCTCGTAGTTCATCAATTCGTCTTTAGCCATGGTTAGCGCACCTCCAACTCGGGAGCAAAGTCAATCATTCGCTTGCCCCACTGCTCTTCGTGCAGGGTCTCGAGCGCCGCACCCACTTGGTAGAGGCGCGAGTCTTCGCGAGCGGGTGCGAGAAGCTGGATGCCGACCGGCAGGCCATCCTCGTCTGCAAGACCGTTCGGAATCGAGATACCTGGGATGCCCGCGAGGTTGGCCGGAATGGTCGCGATGTCGTTTAGGTACATCGCCAACGGATCTTCGAGTTTCTCGCCTAGCTTGAACGCGGTGGTCGGAGCGGTCGGCGAGGCCAGAACGTCTGCCTTGGCGAAGGCGGCTGCAAAGTCGCGCTGAATCAGCGTGCGAACCTTTTGGGCGCTGCCGTAGTAGGCGTCGTAGTAGCCGCTCGACAGGGCGTAGGTGCCAAGGATGATGCGGCGCTTGACCTCTGGGCCGAAGCCGGCCTCGCGGGTCGCCGCCATCACGCGCTCGATGGTTGGGTTGCCATCTGGAGCCTTGCGCAGACCGAAGCGAACCGAGTCAAACTTGGCGAGGTTCGAAGAAGCCTCGGCAGGCAGAATCAGGTAATAGGCGGCAATCGCATATTCGAAGCTTGGGCACGAGACCTCGACGATCTCGGCGCCGGCGGCCTCGAGCAGACGCAGGCTCTCGTTGAAGCGTGCCTTGACCCCGGCCTGAAAACCCTCGCCGTTCAGCTCTTTGATGACACCAACGCGAAGCCCCTTGACGTCTTGGCGCTTGGCCGCCTCAACCATCGAGCCGAGCGACTCCGGCAGCGAGGTGCTGTCGTGCGGGTCGTGCCCGCCGATGAGGTCTTGCAGCAGTGCGGCGTCGAGAACGTTGCGGCTAACCGGGCCGACCTGGTCTAGCGAAGATGCCAGAGCAATCAGGCCGTAGCGCGAAACCGCGCCGTAGGTCGGCTTGATACCGACGGTTCCTGTGACCGCGGCAGGGAATCGAATCGAACCACCGGTGTCAGAACCGAAAGCGATCGGAGCCTGGAACGAGGCAACGGCCGACGAAGAGCCACCGCCCGAACCACCTGGGATGCGGGTGAGGTCCCAAGGATTCTTGCTCGGGCCGTATGCCGAGAACTCGGTGGACGAACCCATCGCGAACTCATCCAGGTTGGTCTTGCCGAGAATCGGCATGCCAGCCTCGCGGATCTTGCGCACTACGGTGGCGTCATACTGAGGAATCCAGCCCTCGAGAATCTTCGAACCGGCAGTGGTCGGAGCATCCGTGGTGGTCAGGTTGTCTTTGACGGCAATCGGCAGACCGGCGAGCGGGTGAAGCTTCTCACCAGCGGCGCGCTTGCGATCGATCTCGGCGGCGGTGGCCAAAGCCGACTCTGGCGAGACGTGCAGGTATGAGTGAACGTCGCGGTCGACGGCGGCGGTGCGGTCGATGTGGGCCTGGGTTACCTCAACCGACGAGACCTCGCCGCTGTTTAGCAGGTCAACGAGCTCGCTGGCGTTTTTGCGAATGAGTTCAGACATGCGCTTACTCCTCATCCAAGATTGCGGCAACCTTGAAGCGGCCTTCTGCCGACTCTGGCGCGCCAGAAAGGGCCTCAGCCTGGCTGAGCGATGGCTCAACGACGTCTTCTCTAAAGACGTTTGCCATCGGAATCGGGTGGCTGGTGGCCGGCACATCGCCTGCGACGGCGGCATTCACGGTGGCAACCGAGTCGACAATCAGCGATAGCTGCTCGGTGAGGCGATTTACCTCTTCGTCGGTGACCAAAATGCGGGCTAGGCCGGCAAGATGGCGAACCAAATCGGGGGTGAGTTCAGACATTAAATGGCATCCGTCTACTAAGCGGGTGGATGCCTCAAGTTTACCCGTTTGCTTGGCTATTATTGGCTTCGAAGAGGCGGCAGGAGCGCAATGACTTTCGAGAACCAGGGGGAGCACGCCGCCTATAACGTGGATGCGTCGAAGCACGACGAGTATGCCCGTCAGCACGACCACATAGCCAGGGCGATTGCGGCCCTAATGGAGGCCGGTTCGACGCCCGAGTCCGCCGAGGTTCAGGCCTGGATCGCGAAGCACTATGCCTTCGTTTGCCAGTTTTGGACTCCGAGCCGAATCGCCTACAAGTCTCTGGCGCTCACCTACGTGATGGACCCGCGGTTCAAGGCAACCTACGAGTCTTTTGCAGTGGGGTTAGCCAAGTTCATGCAGCTATCGGTCAATCGATGGGCCGACGACAACCTGACCTAGAAGAGGGTGTCGGACTGGGGTGCGGTTTCGACCGGGGTGTCAGTTTCGGTCGGGGCACTCGACTCGCCACCTGATGCCAGGCGGCGCTGAAATTCATCCTCGTCGATAACCTCGACGCCGAGTTCTTCGGCCTTGGCCAACTTTGACCCCGCGTTTTCTCCCGCCACCACGAAACTGGTCTTCTTAGAGACGCTGGATGCGGCCTTGCCGCCGTTTGAGATGATCGCCTCTTCGATTTCTTCGCGCGTGAAACTCGTGAGCGAACCTGTGGCCACGATGCTCATGCCCGCGAAGATTCCGCCGCCGGCAACCGTCTGGCCTGGGCCTTCGTGACCAGGTATTTCAAGCAAAACACCCGCCTTGCCCCAGCGGTCCAGGATTTCTCGATGCCAATCGACCGAGATCCACTCTTTGAGCGACTTGGCAAGGATCGGCCCCACGCCATCGACCGCAGAGAGTTGTTCTTCGGTGGCCGAGAAGATGCGCTCGAGCGAGCCGAAGTGCGCCGCCAACGAGCGAGATGCAACCGGGCCGACGTGCCGAATCGAGAGGGCAACCAGGATGCGCCATAGCGGACGCGACTTTGCGTCTTTCAGGTTCTTGAGCAGCTTCAGGGCCACCTCGGCGGGCGAACCGTCTTTCTTCTTGAAGAAGTCGACGATCTTGGGGTTGCCTTCTTCGTCTAACTTCGGCAGACCGGTGTCTGGGTCTAGAAC
>JBEGJS010000085.1:0-7724 GCA_041184485.1 Actinomycetota bacterium
TGAATCGTTGGCTAAAGGGCGAAGTGCCGCCGGTCGAATATCCGAGATTAGAAGAAAAAGATTAAACACGCCGAATTAAATCAATTGGCAAATTAATCCGACTCATATTCTTGAGGTATGAACATCTCATCGGCATCGGGCGGAATCGTCTTCGTTGTGCTCGCCGCCGTGTGGTTGATCGTCGCCGTGCCGGCCATGCGCGAGCGCGGTATTTTTCGCGAGAACACTCGTTCTCAGCGTCGCCAGGCAAGAATTGCTGAGGCTGCAGCGCGTGAACCTCGGATCACGACCGCGCCTCGCTCGGCCAGCAAGTCAGACATCCAGCAGTGGCAGCGAGACCTAGAAGCATTTGCTGCCCAGCAAGACAAGAACCTCTATGTTCCGGTTGATCCGCGAGCCTGGAGCCCGATGGCGTTGCCTAGCCCGCAGACCGGGCGCAACTTTGGTGAGCTCGAGCAGGTTGAGTTCGCCGATGTTCACTCGTTTGAGGCTGCGAGGGCGGCATCGCTCGAAGCAGAGAAACCGATCGAGTGGGATGCCTCGACCATTGACGAAATACTTCGTCGCAGACGCGCCAACGGCTAGCGCTCTGTCGCTTCACAGGTAGAATTTTGATATCGCCACCGTGGGTGGCTGCCCCCAAATCTAGGAGTATCAAATGAGCCTGTTCGACCGCCTACAGCGCATCATCAAGAAATCGACCCCGGCCGTTCAGAAGGCCGTTAAGAACTCGCAGCCAGCTCTCGAAGAACTCGGCAAGAACATCGGTGAGGTTGCAGCAGCCATTGTTGTTGCCGCCAAGCCTGAGGTTGAGGCCGTAAAGAAGCAGGTTAAGAAGCAGGTCAACAAGACCGTCAAGGACCTCGACAAGAAGTCGACCGTAGCCGCCAAGAAGGCCGGCAAGGTTGCCGCCGAGCAGAAGGTTGCCGCCGAAAAGAAGGTCGCCGATGGCGTAAAGGTTGCAAAGGCCAAGACCGCCGAGGCTAAGAAGACCGTCACCAAGGTCGTCAAGGATGCCGAGAAGACCGTTGCCAAGGCTGTCAAGGATGCCGAGAAGTCGGTTAAGGCTGCTTCCAAGGCTCCGGCCGCTAAGAAGCCAGCCGCAAAGCCAGCCGCTGCCAAGGCTCCGGCCGCCAAGAAGCCTGCCGCAAAGGCTGCCGCTGCCAAGGCTCCGGCCGCTAAGAAGCCGGCTGCCAAGCCTGCCGCAAAGGCCGCGCCAAAGAAGTAGTCAAAGGTGAAGGGCCTCGACTTCGGTCGGGGCCCTTTCTTTTTAAACTCAGGTTGTTGCTTGCCGGCTAGTCGCGGCCGACCACCCATGCCGACGCCTGGTCGAGAGTTGGGTGTTCAAACTCGAAACCCGAGTCGAGAAGGCGCTGGGCGCTCATGTTCTGCGAGCAAAGCAGCAACTCGACGGCGGCCTCGCCCAAGAACAACCGCAACGCGAACGCTGGCACCTTTGCGATTGCCGGACGGTGCAAGTGTTTGGCTAGCGACTTCACGATCTGCCCGCAGGTGGCAGCCTCTGGTGCCGTGAGGTTGTAGGGCCCGGAGGCATCCTTGTTTTCAATCAGGTGGATGATCGCGCGTGCCTCATCGGGCAGGCTAATCCAGGCCCACCACTGCCTGCCGTTGCCGAGTGCGCCGCCCAAACCAGCGCGAAGCAGGGGCAAGAGCCGGCCAAGAGCACCTAGCTGACGGGACATAACCATCGTGGTTCGCACCAGCACAACGCGGGTCTTCGCCATGAGAGCCTCGGCCTCCCACTGAGCAGCGAGGTCGGCCAAGAAACCCGAACCCTTGGGTGAGCTCTCGGTGAGAACGCGGTCGCCTGAGTCTCCATAAAAGCCGCTGGCCGAACCGCTGATCAAAACCTTCGGGGGATTCTTGGCGGAGTTGATGGCAGCAACCAGGGTCTTGGTCGAGTCGATGCGCGAGGCAATCAGTTCGCGCTTGTAATCCTTGCTCCAAGGAATGCGCCCAGTGGTTGCGCCTCCAAGGTTCACCACCGCGTCAATGTCTTCTATTGCGCCAGCTGCCAGTTCGCCCTTTGAAGGGTTCCAGGCGAGTTCGCCATCGCCGGCAGCCCTGCCTCGCACGAGCGAAATGGGGGTGTGGCCAGCCGCCAGCAACTGACGCTTCAGTTCGGTGCCGACAAGGCCGCTAGCGCCAGAAATCAAGACTCGCATTTGGCTCCAAACTCAATCCGTGGATGCCGCGAAAATTCGCGGCTCGGTTAGCTACTAAAAGGCCCGAAGATGGCATTCCATTCCGAGATAGTGCGCTCGCCAATCATGTTGGCCTGGTCGAATGGATCTTGGTCGAGAAGTGCGCTCAGGGCCTCGACATCGTCGGCGCGCCAAATCAACAGCGCTGCCGGATACCCAACCATAGGCCCGCTGGCGAGAAGGTTGCCGGCCTCGAGTTGAGCGGTTAGCCATGCGCGGTGCTGCGGTCTGACCTCGGCGAGGTGCTCCTCTGCTGCGGCATAAAAGTAGTTGACGGCATAAACGGGCATCTGTGACTCCTTGGGTTGTTCGACTTAAGCCTAGGCGTGAGCCTCGGTGGGGCTGTGACGCACGACCCAAAGCGACAGCAAAATCGCACCAACGGCGAAGACCACCGACAGCGCGATTGGCGCGACCGGTGAAACAGTTTCAACAAGGATTCCCGAGACAGCGGCAGCCGCCGAATAACCGGTTACCTGGGCCGTGTTAATCCATCCGTAGGCCTCGCTCGAGTCGCCAGCATCGAGCTGGTGGCCGATTAGTGCGCCCAGTAATCCGAGCGCCGGGGCCACGCCGAGGCCTGATATGAACCAGGCCGTGGCCATCCACAGTGGCTCAGTTGGGGCGATAAAAGTCAACAGGTAGCCGAAGGCCGAGATGCCGAGCATCACGGGCAGAAACTTTGCCGACTTGAGTCGATGGCCGATGCCGAATCCGCCGATGATCGAACCGACCGAAAGCGCACCAATCACAAGCCCCGCGGTCACCTTTGGCAGAATCGCCACGGCTCCAACCTCGACGCCGCTGAAACCGCCAATCAGAAAGAATCCAGTTAGAGCGTTGGCGAGAACCATTGGCTTTTTCAGCACGGTCAACATGCTCTTATTTGGCCGCGGCAGTTTCAGGCTCTTCACGGCGTCGTTGGCAATGAACCAGAGGGTTCCGCTCGACATGCCGACCGCCATAAACGTGATGGCCGACCAGGTTCCAAGCCCCGCGGCAAGGGTCGTGGCAAGAATCGGCCCGAGCACCCAAATGATTTCCTGCAGGTTCGCATCGAGGGCAAAGAGGGTGCTCAAACCAGACCCAGAAAGCAGGCTCGGATACGAGGTTCGAGCGGTGGTCTGGATTGGTGGCGAAGCGAAACCAACTAGCGCCGAAAGCGCGATCACGATGAGCGGTGGAGCAACCCAAAAGGCCATTGCCAGCAGGGCGGCCGCCGATATGAACATCGAAATCACGAGGGTTCGGCGAACTCCAAAACGACCAAGAGCGCGAGCAAGAATGGGGCCGCTGGCGCCGTTTGCGATCGACTCGGCGCCAAGCGCGATTCCCGCGATCGCATAGCTGTGCTGGGTGGCATAGACGTGCATCACAAAGGCCACGCTCATCAGGCCAAACGGAAACCTCGCGAGCAACTGTGATGAGACCAGAGAGGCAACACCCTTGGTGCGCCACACGGTCGAATAGTTAGCCAATCGAAGTCCTGTCTAAATCCAAGAGGGGAGCCACATGTGGGCCGCCCAAAACCAGTAGGGAACGGTGATGCCCGACCAGATCGGATAAAAATACACGCTGAGCCCGACAGCTAAACCGATGAACAGGCGAATCCATTTCAACGCGGATGGGCGTTGCTCCGGCTCGCGTGTGCGCCAGTAGTGAGCCAGAGCATAGGTGATGCCGAGAATCAGCCACGGCTCAAACGCGACGCAGTAGAACTGAAAGACCGTGCGATTGAGATACAGCATCCAGGGCAAGTAACCGGCGCCGACGCCGAGTAGCACGAGGCCGGCGACGGAGTCGCGAAACTTGACCGCGCGATAGATGGCGAACCCGAGCGCCGCTGTTGCGGCGAGCCAGATGAGCGGGTTCGCAAGCGCGGTAACGGCACTCGAGCAGCCGCCCGCGAAGCCACAACCATTTTCACCCAGGTCGTTGCCCTCATAGAAGAAGGCAACCGGTCTTAGGTTGAAGAGCCAGGTGAGCGGATTTGAGGCATAAGAGTGCGGGGTGCGCAGGGCAACGTGAAAGCCATACTCCTCAGCGTGGTACTGCCAGAGGCTCTGGAGCGATGCGGGGACCCAACTAAACAGGCCGGTCCAGCGGTTGGCTGGGTTGTCGGCAAACGAGCGGTCGTAACCACCCAGTGTGACCAGCCACCCGGTCCAGGATGCAAGATAAGTCGCAAGCGCAATTGGCGCGACCAGAAGGCTCGATGCCGCCGCGCGCAAACTGCTGCGTGCGACCCAGCGACCGCCCGGGCTGAGGCCGAGTTTGCGAAGCGTTAGTGCATCGGCCACAGCAATCCAGGCCAAGAAGAAGATGGCGAAGTACGCGCCAGACCACTTGACCGAGGTTGCCGCACCAAGTGCGAGCCCCATCCACACCAGCCATGGTCGGCGCCAACCGCTGCCCAGCCTCGAGCGCTCGCGGTTTAGAAGCAAAAACCAGAAGGCTAGCAGCACAAAAAAGCCAAGCATCGAATCGAGAATTGCGGTTCGAGACATGGCGATCGCTAGGCCATCGATGGCTAGTAGGAGTCCGGCTACCAACGCCCAACGCATCGAGCCGAAAAGCTTATTTGCAACGGCAATAAGAAGGCCCACGCTCGCGACCCCGAGCAAGGCCACCGAAAAGCGCCAGCCAAAGCTCGAATCGGCTCCGAAGACCTGCATGCCAAGCCAGATGAGCCACTTTCCGAGCGGTGGATGAACCACAAACGCCGGATCCTGGGTGAATTGGTTGAGTTTTCCGGCTTCGAAAAGCTCGTTCGGGTTGGCCCCCCATGCCAACTCGTGACCGGCGATGCCCAGGGTGAAGGCGTCCTTCACGTAATAGGTCTCGTCGAAGACGAGGCGGTGCGGGGTCGCGAGGTTAAAGAAACGAGTGAAGGCGGCGATGGCTAAGACCAAAAAGATGCCAATGCGATTGCCCAAGGGGGTCAATCGCATCCATTTCAAGGTCATAAGCCAAGCCTAGTTTGCGACAATAGAGCGTGCTCATCATCGCCGCCACCCCGATCGGAAACCTCGCCGACGCCTCACCGCGCCTCGTCGAGTGGCTCGGCAACGCAAGATTCATCGCAGCCGAAGACACGCGTTCGCTGCTCAAGCTGGCCAATATGCTCGGCGTGAAGGTGCAGGCGCGACTATTTAGCCTGCACGAACACAACGAGACCGAACGGGTCGCCGAAATACTCGAGATTGCCGCCGAGCAGGACGTGCTCGTGGTTAGCGACGCTGGGATGCCAACCGTGAGCGACCCAGGCTTTGCGCTGGTGCGAGCTGCCGTGGCTGCCGGCATCGAGGTCACTGTTGTTCCAGGCCCGAGCGCTGTTCTGGCAGCGCTCGCGGTCTCTGGTCTGCCGACCGACCGGTTCAGCTTCGAGGGCTTCTTGCCGCGCAAGCAGGGCGAGCGGCGCAAAACTTTTTCGGCGTTGGCCTCCGAGACTCGCACCATGATCTTCTTCGAATCACCGCACCGGGTGGCTGAGTCACTGGCCGATGCCGCCGCGGTGCTCGGCTCAGAGCGCAGGGCGAGCCTGTCGCGCGAACTGACAAAGAAGTTTGAAGAGACCGTTCGCGGCAGTCTCGCCGAGCTTGCCGAGTGGGCCGCGAGCGAGCACAAGGGTGAGATGGTTTTGGTTATCGCCGGTGCAGAGCCCGCCGAGGTCGATGCCGAATCGCTCACGGCCATGGTCTTGGCGCGGGTCGCCGACGGCGAGCGTCTAAAAGACGCCGTCGCCGAGGTCGCCCAGCAGCACGCCGTCAGCAAGTCTGAGCTTTATCAAGCGGCGCTAGACGCGCGAGGCTGATCATCCTGGGGTGTTTTGAACACCGTTGTGTAATAGCCCGAAACAATGTCTAGGCCCTAAAAGTAAGATAGAACCTATGCCTGCAACCCCAAACGGTGAGTCGTTCTATGTCACGACGCCGATCTTCTATGTGAACGATGCCCCGCACATCGGGCACGCGTACACCGAGGTTGCAGCAGACGTTTTGGCCCGTTGGCACCGCCAGCGAGGCGAGTCCTCGTTCTTGCTCACCGGCACCGACGAGCACGGCGAAAAGATTCTTCGCACCGCGGCCGCAAACAAGACTTCGGCTCAGGAATGGGCAGACAAGCTCGTGGCAGAGGCCTGGCTTCCGCTGCTCGAGACCATCGACATCGACAACCAAGACTTCATTCGCACCACCGAACCTCGCCACGAAAAGAATGTTCAGAAGTTCTTGCAACACCTCTATGACACCGGCTTCATCTATCGCGGTTCATACGAGGGCAACTACTGCGTCGGTTGCGAGGAGTACAAGACCGAGGGCGACCTCATCGAGGGCGAGGGCCAGTTCGAAGGTCAGCCTGTTTGCGCGATTCACTCCAAGCCGGTCGAAAAGCTGCACGAGACCAACTACTTCTTCAAGCTCAGCGAGTTTCAGCAGCCGCTGCTCGACTTCTATGAGGCAAACCCCAAGTTCGTTCAGCCGGAGTCGGCTCGCAACGAGGTTGTCTCGTTCGTTCGCCGCGGCCTCGACGACCTTTCGATCTCTCGCTCAAAAGACAAGTTCGACTGGGGAATCGACATCCCCTGGGATGACTCGCACATCACCTACGTTTGGTTCGACGCTCTGCTCAACTACATCACCGCGATAGGCTACGGCGAAGACCAGGCTAGGTTCGAGTCGATTTGGCCGGCATCCGTGCAGGTCGTCGGCAAAGACATCCTTCGTTTTCACGCGGTGATTTGGCCTGCAATGCTCATGGCTGCTGGGCTTCAGCCGCCCAAGCAGGTCTTTGGCCACGGCTGGCTGCTGGTTGGCGGCGAGAAGATGTCGAAGTCCAAGCTCACCGGCATCGCTCCGAGCCAGATCACCGACACCTTTGGCTCCGATGCCTTCCGCTACTACTTCATGAAGGCCATTGCCTTCGGCCAGGATGGCTCGTTCTCGTGGGAGGACCTTGCCGCGCGATACCAGGCCGAGCTCGCCAACGGATTCGGCAACCTCGCTTCTCGCGTGATCGCCATGATCAAGCGCTACTTCGACGGCGAAATCTCAATCGGTTCAGAGGTCAACGTCGCAGATGCCAACATCCAGCTGGTTGCCAAGGATGCGATCGCTAAGGCCGATGCGGCCATCGAAGACGTCGCCATCAATGAGGCAATCGCCTCGATCTGGACCCTGGTCGACGCGCTGAACAACTACATCACCGAGCAAGAGCCATGGGTGCTTGCCAAGGATGAAACCAAGCGCGACCGTCTCGCCTCGGTGCTCTACACGACCGCCGAGGGTCTTCGCGTCTTGGCGGTTGCCCTGGCGCCTATCGTGCCGAAGGTAACCCAGAAACTATGGGATGCCCTCACCGCCGGATCGCTCGGAGCGCTTGCCGACCAGCCGCTCGCCGATGCCGCCCGTTGGGGTCAGCTCGCCGCCGGCACCAAGGTTGCCGACCTCGACATCCTCTTTCCGCGCATCGAAACCGAAGCTTCAGCCGAAGGCAAGTAAT
>JBEGJS010000086.1:0-3567 GCA_041184485.1 Actinomycetota bacterium
ATGCCGACGTTCTCGGCCGCCACGTGTTGATCATCGAAGACATCATCGACTCGGGCCTCACCCTTTCTTGGCTTGCCTCAAACCTCACGGCACGCGGTGCCGCTTCGGTCGAGGTCGTGGCGTTGCTGCGCAAGCCGGCGGCGGCCAAGGTTGACGTCGAGGTGGCCCTCGTTGGTTTCGACCTGCCGAACGAGTTCGTGGTCGGCTACGGCCTCGACTACGCCGAGCGCTACCGCACGCTTCCAGGCGTTGCGATTCTCGACCCAAAGGTTTACAGCTAGGCGTTTAGCGGGCGGCGTTCGCCCTAGGCGCATCGTTTTCGGTTTCAAGCCGGGATGTCAGCGGCTACCCTTAATGTTGGTCATCAATAACCCGATGATTCGCTCTAGAGAGGATGAGGCGTCGCCTCGACTTTATGAACTTTAAGAAACTTCGCTCTGGTCCGCTGCTTTACATCGTCATCGCCCTGATCATCGTTTGGGTCGGCATGGGCATGATGAATGGCTCGCAGTTCAAGCAGGTCACCACCTCGCACGGCCTCGCCCTGCTCTCAAACGGCAAGGTCGAGAAGGCCACCGTCTATGACGGCGACCAGCGAGTCGACCTAGTTTTGAAGGCCAAAGACACCACCAAGGGCGTCGAAAGCTCGAAGGTTCAGTTCTATTACGCGTTTCCGCGCGGCACCCAGGTTGCCGACGCCATCTCGAGCGCCAACATTTCTAAGGGATACGACGACCAGGTCCCAAACACCCCTTGGTACGTCAGCCTGCTCAGCAGCATCCTGCCGCTGATCATCATCGGTGTCTTCTTCTGGTTCATGCTCTCGGGCATGCAGGGCGGCAACAGCAAGGTGATGAACTTTGGCAAGTCGCGCGCCAAGGTCGCCAATAAAGAGACTTCGACCGTCACGTTTGCCGACGTTGCCGGTGCCGACGAGGCCATCGAAGAGCTGCAAGAAATCAAGGAGTTCCTCAAGGAGCCCAAGAAGTTCCAGGCCGTTGGCGCCAAGATTCCGCGCGGTGTGCTGCTCTATGGCCCTCCGGGAACCGGTAAGACCCTGGTTGCCAAGGCCGTAGCCGGCGAGGCCGGAGTGCCGTTCTTCTCGATCTCAGGTTCTGACTTCGTCGAGATGTTCGTCGGTGTTGGTGCATCCCGTGTTCGCGACCTGTTCGAGCAGGCCAAATCGGCCGCCCCAGCCATCATCTTCGTCGATGAGATCGACGCCGTCGGTCGTCACCGTGGCGCCGGCATCGGCGGCGGCAACGACGAGCGCGAGCAGACACTCAACCAGTTGCTCGTTGAGATGGACGGCTTCGACACCAAGACCAACGTGATCTTGATTGCCGCAACCAACCGCCCAGACATTCTTGACCCAGCCCTGCTTCGCCCGGGTCGCTTCGACCGCCAGATTGGCGTCACCGCGCCAGACCTCAAGGGTCGCGAGCAGATTCTCAGCGTGCACGCAAAGGGCAAGCCAATCGCACCGGATGTCGACCTGAGCGTCGTCGCACGTCGCACCCCTGGCTTCACCGGCGCCGACCTGGCCAACGTGCTAAACGAGGCGGCCCTCCTGACCGCTCGTCAAAACGAGAAGCAGATCACCGCTTCGACCCTCGACGAGGCAATCGACCGAGTAATCGGCGGCCCACAGAAGAAGTCGCGCTCGATGCAAGAGCAAGAGCGCCTCAACACCGCATATCACGAGGCCGGTCACGCCCTTGTCGCCGCATCGCTGAACCACAGCGACCCGGTCACTAAGGTCACGATTCTTCCGCGCGGCCGCGCACTCGGCTACACCATGGTGCTGCCCCTCGAAGACCGCTACTCGGTCTCGCGCAACCAGCTGCTCGACCAGATCGCATACGCGATGGGTGGCCGCGTTGCCGAAGAGATCGTGTTTCACGACCCAACCACCGGCGCCTCGAATGACTTCGAGAAGGCAACCGACATCGCCCGCAAGATGATCACCCAGTATGGCTTCAGCGAGAAGCTCGGCTCGGTCTCGTTTGGCAACGGCGGCGAGGTCTTCATCGGTCGCGACATGGCTCAGTCAAAGGACTACAGCGACGCGACCGCACAGATCATCGACGCAGAGGTTCGCGCGATTCTAGACAACGCCCAGGATGAGGCCTACAAGGCGCTCACCCTGAACCGCAAGGTGCTCGACGCACTGGCCAAGGAACTCATGGAGCGCGAGACCCTCAACCAAGAGGACATCGCCGAGATCTTCAAGCCGGTCAAGAAGCTTCCGAAGCGCACGCAGTGGTTGTCTTCGAAGGCCCGCCCGGTTTCTAAGGTCGGTCCGATCGCGATTCCAGCCAAGAAGCCAGCGGCGGTTCGCGCTCAGGCAACCGCTCGTCGCGCGGCAGACAAGGCCTCGGCCACCAAGGCCGCAGCGACCAAGGCTGCGGCGGCTAAGAAGCCTGCCGCAAAGAAGCCAGCAGCTAAACCAAAGGGCGAATAGTTGGTCGACGCGCAACGAATCGAGCGCGCGGTGGTCGAACTGCTTTCGGCCATTGGCGAAGACCCGTCGCGCACCGAACTATTGGCGACCCCGAGCAAGGTGGCCGAGGCATACGCCGAGTTCTTCAAGGGCATCGGCGTTGACGCCACCGAGCTGCTCGGCGAAACCTTCGAGGCTGAGCACAACGAGGTTGTGATTCTCAAAGACATCGACTTCGTTTCGATCTGCGAGCACCACCTGTTGCCGTTCACCGGGCGAGCTCACGTTGCCTACCTGCCCAGCGACCGCGTCGTGGGGCTCGGACGCATCGCCCGGGTGGTCGACACCATCGCATCCAGGCCGCAACTGCAAGAGAACCTCACTGCGCAGATTGCCGACGCAATCGAGGGCGGCCTAAACGCCCAGGGTGTAGTCGTGGTCGTCGAGGCAAAGCATCACTGCGTGATTTCGCGCGGAGCCAAGCAGGCCGAGGCCAACACGGTTTCGATGGCAGCCCGCGGATGCTATTCACAGCCCGTGAATCGTGCCGAAGTCATGGGCCTGATTCAGAAGTAGTGACCGATGAACTTCAACCGTCCAAAGGTCATGGGTGTGCTCAATGTCACACCAGACTCGTTTAGCGACGGCGGCAAGTTCGAAGAACTAGAGGCGGCCCTAGACCACGCGCGAGTGCTTCAGATCGCTGGCGCAGACGTTATCGATGTCGGCGGCGAGAGCACCCGACCGGGCGCCGAGCGGGTTGGAACTGCCGAAGAGCAACGACGAGTGTTGCCGGTCATCGCGGCGATAGTCGAGCGGCTCGGTGCCACGGTGAGCATCGACACAATGAACGCTGAGACCGCCAGGGCGGCAGTGGCCGCCGGTGCAACCATCATCAACGACGTCTCGGGCGGCCTCGCCGACCCAGGCATGTTTGCGGTGGCCGCCGACACCGGCTGCGCCATCGTGATCTCGCACTGGCGCGGGTTTAGCAACCAAATGGACTCGCTCAACGAATACGCCGACATTGCCAAGGATGTCGCCGCAGAGCTCGATGCTCGGGTCGCCGCCGCCGTTGCCGCCGGAGTGAAGCGCGAGCAGATCATCATCGACCCAGGCCTCGG
>JBEGJS010000087.1:0-28560 GCA_041184485.1 Actinomycetota bacterium
GAACCACTTCATCCAAGGCGTTCTCTTCGATGATTCGAAGGATGTCGGTGGCGTGGGTGTCGAGGTTGATCGGCGTGCTGACCTTGGTGTTCGGGTCGAGCCCCGAGAGGGTCGGCGCGAAGACTCGGTGCCCGCCAGCGGTTAGCGTTGGGATGAGCGGATCAAAGTACCAACCGCCGTGGGCGGTGCCGGCCACGAGAATCACGTTTGTCATGCTCGTAGCCTAGGGGTCAGTCGAACGGGTCGGCGATGCCTACGTACACAGTTTCGAGATACTCTTCGATGCCCTCCAGGCCACCTTCGCGACCAACGCCAGAGGCCTTGACTCCTCCGAAAGGCGCAGCTGGGTTCGAGACGATGCCCGTATTGAGGCCAAACATGCCGACCTCAAGCGTCTCGGCCAAGCGCAGACCGCGGTTCAGGTCCTTGGTGAAGGCGTAGGCGACTAGCCCGTATTCGGTGTCGTTTGCGAGCTCGACGGCTTCATCCTCGGTTTCGAAAGTGACGATCGGCGCCACAGGGCCGAATACCTCTTCTTGCAGGATTCGGGCATCGCGCGTGACGCCGGTGAGAACGGTCGGCGGGTAGAAGTAGCCTTCGCCGGCTGGAATATGACCACCAGTGAGAACATTTGCGCCCTTGGCAACCGCATCGGTCACCAATTCGTGGATGCTGTTTCGGCTGCCCTCGTCGATGATCGGGCCGATGTTAGCGCCGTCTTCGAGGCCGCGGGCGACCTTTAGAGCTTGCATTCGCGCGGCTAGGCGAGTGGCGAATTCTTCGGCCACCGAGCTTTGCACAATCATGCGGTTGGCGGCGGTGCAGGCCTCTCCCATGTTGCGCAGTTTCGCGAGCATCGCGCCATCCACGGCCTTGTCGAGGTCGGCGTCGGCGAAGACCAAGAACGGGGCGTTGCCGCCGAGTTCCATCGACACTCGAAGCACGCGCTCGGATGCATCCGCGATGAGGCGACGGCCGACCGGGGTCGAGCCGGTGAATGAGAGTTTGCGCAGGCGTGGGTCACGAATCAGCGGGCCGGTCACCGGACCCGACTTTGCCGTGGGAATGACGTTCACGACTCCCGCTGGAACTCCGACCTCAACTAGGACCTTGGCGAACAGCAGCGAGGTGAGCGGAGTTAGCGCAGCAGGCTTGAGCACCATCGTGCAGCCGGCGGCGATTGCCGGGGCGATCTTGCGGGTAGCCATGGCGAGCGGGAAATTCCAAGGGGTGATGAAGAGGCTAGGGCCGACTGGGCGCTTCTGCACCATGAGGCGCATCTTGCCGTCGGGGGCGGTGGCAAAGCGCCCTGCCACTCGGGCTGCCTCCTCGCTGAACCAGCGCAAGAACTCGGCGCCATAGAGCACCTCGCCCTTGGCCTCGGCGAAGGGCTTGCCCATTTCGAGCGACATGAGAATTGCGAAGTCGTCGCTGAGCTCGATGACACGCTCGTAGGCGGCGCGAAGAATCTCTGCGCGGTAGCGGGGTGCGGTCTTCGCCCAGGCGCGCTGTGCCCGGTGGGCCGCATCGAGCGCCGCAAGACCGTCAGCCTCGGATGCGCTCGAGATGGTAGCAAGCCTCGAACCCGTGGATGGGTCTTCAACGTCGAGAGTCGCGCCGTCTGACGACTCGCGCCAAACTCCATCGATCAGTAAACCGGCTGGCACGGATGCCAACACCCTTGCTTCGTCTGCTGCTGTAAATGGCACTTGAACATCCTCGAGGTTATTTCGACTTTGAGTTCAACGATACTAGACATCCGAGCGATTTTGCGAGCGATTTGTGCTAGACTGTTCACCTACGCTGAACACAAGCTAAGTTTTCGAATGACAAAGGGGTCGGCCGAATGCCTGCACAAACTTCTTACCGAAAATGGGTTAGCGACATCGCCAACCTCACCCAACCAGCCGAGCTCGTCTGGTGCGACGGTTCGCTCGAAGAGTGGCACGAGTTGACCACAATGATGGTCGACCAGGGCAGCCTGATTCGCCTCAACGAGGCAAAGCGCCCCAACAGCTTTCTCGCGCGATCGCACCCCTCGGATGTGGCGCGAGTCGAAGACCGAACGTTCATCTGCTCCGAGCGCGCTGAAGACGCTGGCCCGACCAATAATTGGGCGAACCCGAGCGCAATGCGAAGCACGCTAGATGAAAAGTTCAGCGGCTCGATGCGCGGGCGTGTGATGTACGTTGTTCCGTTCGCCATGGGTCCGGTGGATTCACCTCAGGCCCGATTCGGCATCGAGATCACCGACTCCCCTTTCGTCGTGCTCAACATGCACCTTATGAATCGTGTGACCAGCGATGTCCTGGGTCGGATCGACGCTGGCGCCGACTGGGTGCCTGCCGTTCACTCGGTGGGTGCGCCGCTAATCGACGCATCGGGCGCGGCCATGGACGATACGGCCTGGCCATGCAACGACGAAAAATACATCGTTCACTTTCCTGAGACCCGCGAGATTTGGTCGTTCGGCTCTGGCTACGGCGGCAACGCGCTGCTCGGCAAGAAGTGCATGTCGCTGCGCATCGGCTCGGTGCTCGGGCGAGACGAAGGCTGGCTAGCCGAGCACATGCTGCTGATGAAGCTGACCTCGCCGGCAGGAAAGAACTATCACGTTGCCGCGGCTTTTCCATCCGCGTGTGGCAAAACCAACCTCGCGATGCTGCGCCCGACCCTGCCCGGCTGGAAGGTCGCAACAATCGGCGACGACATCGCCTGGATTTCGAAGGGGTCGAACGGTCGACTGCGAGCGATTAACCCCGAGGCTGGATTCTTCGGCGTGGCACCTGGCACGAGCGTGAAGACCAACGCGGCCGCAATCGAAACCATGCGAGCCAACACGATCTTCACAAACGTTGCCCTAACCGAGGACGGCGACGTCTGGTGGGAGGGTCTCACCGACGTGCCGCCGGAGAACCTCACCGACTGGCGCGGCGAGGCCTGGAACGCCGCGAGCGCTACCCCGGCCGCTCACCCCAACTCCCGTTTCACGGTGAGCCTCGCGCAGTGCCCAACCATCGACCCAGAGTGGAACTCACCTGAGGGCGTCGAGCTGGATGCCATCCTATTTGGTGGTCGCCGCGCCACAAACGTGCCGCTGGTTGTCGAGTCACGCGACTGGAACCACGGCGTGTTCATGGGTGCGACGATTTCGTCTGAGCAGACGGCCGCTGCCGAGGGCGAGGTTGGCACCCTGCGCCGTGACCCATTCGCGATGCTCCCTTTCTGTGGTTACAACATGGGCGACTACTGGCAGCACTGGCTCGACATCGGTGCGAGCACCGCACCGGGGCTGCTGCCGCGGGTCTTTCAGGTCAACTGGTTCAGAAAGGGCCAGGATGGCAAGTTCCTCTGGCCCGGTTTCGGCGAGAACACTCGAGTTCTCGAGTGGATCGTAGCTCGCCTCGAGGGCGAAGTCGCAGCCGCGGATTCTGCGATTGGTGGACTTCCAGTGATTTCGCAGTTCAACGTTGCTGGGCTCGGGCTCTCGGCCGACACCGTGTCGCAGCTCTTCGACATTGACCTCAACCGATGGGCCGACGAGGCTGCGTTAACTGCGGAATATTTCGCGCGATTCGGCGATCATCTGCCGGCGGAGATGAACGCGCAGCTCGATGGCTTGCGGATGCGTCTGGGCGTGGGCGAACGCGCTGCCTAGCTGAAGAGCTCCTTGTGTTCGGCCAGGGTCACGCGAGTGCGACGGATGTGCCCCTCCAACGCCCGCTCGGCCTGAACCGAATCGCGTCGAGTGATGGCGTCGAGAATCAAACGGTGCTCCATGTGCGTGATCTCGGATGTTGCAGGGTTACTCAACTTGGCGAATGCTCGCCGATAGTGCTGAGTGGTGTTCCAGATGCGCTCGACGAATTCGCTGAGCATGCCCGACTGGGCCCCCGCGTAGCAGAGCAGATGAAACTCGCGGTCGAGTCGCAAGAAGGTCTCGATATCACCGGATGCCTCTATCTCGTCGACTAGGTGGGCTAGTCGGGCAACCTGGTCAGCGGTCAGGTTCGGCAGGCTCTGCGAAAGCAACAGCGGCTCTAGTCGCTCGCGCACCAGATAGGCCTCATCGCATTCGCGCTCAGAGAGCTTTGACACCCAGGCCCCCGAGTTGGCGACGAGCGTGACCAGACCGTCCCCCTCAAGAAGTCGCAGAGCATCGCGAACCGGTTGACGGCTCGCGCCAAGTCTCGCCGCAATGTCCTCTTGGCGCAGTCGCTCACCCGGCAGCAGGGTGCCGTTCAAGATCTCTTCGCGAAGAACCTCGGCTACTCGGATGGGTGAAGTGGATGCCACAGTTTTACCTTCGCGTTTTTTTCATATGCCTTGCCATCGGGGTAGGTGCACAGTTCAAACTGCATTCCCCACGGACTCAAGAAATATACCCAGGTCTGACCCAGGCTAGCGTTCGAGCTCTTGGTCGGTTCACCGAGAACGCGGATGCCGTTCTCTTTCAGATAGGCAACTGCTGCCGGCAGGTCATCCACGTAGAAACACAGGTGGTGACCGCCTATGTCGCTGTTGCGGGGCTGAGGCCTCGGCCCATCAGGGTCGGCCGACTGGTACTCGAAGATCTCGAAGTTGGAGCCAAACTTGCAGCGAAAGAATCGAATCTCTTTCATGACGGTGCGCGGGTGCACGTTGAGGTGCTCGGCCATCCAATCGTCATCGCTAACAAAGGGCCCTAGCTTGTAAACATATTCACAGCCAATGATGTCCCTGAAAAAGACCGTGGCCTCTTCGATGTCGGGAACCGTAAAGCCGATGTGGTCGGTGCCCCTCAGGGTCGGAATGCCTGTCGTCATCGTTGACTCCTAAAAATAACCAATTGGATACAATCAGCGCTTTTATTCTGTTGCATACGCACTAATAATGCCATAATTGCGGTAATTGGATACATTGTCTATCCTTGAGTGAGTTGTGAAGCCACCCGCAAGGGTTACAAATTGGAGTCAATGATGACCGAAAAGATTCAGCTTTCACCCAAAGAGCCCTGGGTAGAACTTCGCACCACACCAGAAGACTGGCGAGCCGCCGATCCGCGCTTGCTCGAGACGATGCTCGGCCAGATGCACCTCATTCGAGCCTTTGAAGAGACCGTGCTGCAACTCGCGGGCGAGGGGCTAGTGCACGGGCCGGCCCACTCGAGCATCGGCCAAGAAGGCGGCGCAGTTGGTTCGATCGTCGGGCTTCGCGGAACCGACGCGGTCAATGGCTCGCACCGCGGTCACCACCAGTTTCTAGCCAAGGCCATCGGATACGTTGCGCCTGGCGGACTCGACGTGACCCAGCTCGTCACCGCACCCATCCAAGAGGTTCTGCAGCGCACCCTCGCCGAGATTCTTGGCCTCGCCCAGGGCTACTGCCGTGGCCGTGGCGGTTCGATGCACCTTCAGTGGATGGAGGCGGGCGCACTCGGCACCAACGCCATCGTGGGTGGAGGCGTTCCGCTCGGCGCCGGCAATGCCTGGGCACAGAAACACTCCAACACCAACGACCTGACGGTTAGCTACTTCGGCGACGGCGCAGTCAACATCGGCTCGGTGCTCGAGACCATGAACCTAACGGCCGCCTGGGACATCCCGCTCGTCTTCTTTATCGAGAACAACCTGTATGCGGTCTCGACCCATGTCTCTGAGGTCACCGCCGAGTCGCGACTTTCTGGCCGCGGCACCGGCTTCGGCATTCCGAGCTGGCGCGTCGACGGCATGGACCCACTGGCCGTTTACCTCGCGATGCAAGAGATTGGCGAGCATGTTCGCGCCGGCCGCGGCCCAGCAATCATCGAGGCAGAGGTCTACCGCTTCTTCCACCAGAACGGCCCATTCCCCGGCAGCGCATTCGGCTATCGCCCCAAGGATGAAGAAGAGCAGTGGCGCGGACGCGACCCGCTCGTTCGAGTCGCCAACGAGATGATCAACCTTGGCCTGATCGACCAAGGTCAGGTGGACGAGGTTCGCCGCCAGGCCCAGGCCGCGATGGAACTAGCCGTGGCCCAACTGCTGGAGGCCGACCCGACCGGCAAGCCAGGTGCTCGCAAGATTCGACCAGAGCTGTGGCCTAGCGTCGACTTCGTGAACGTAGGCGTTCGCGGCGACGCCTCGGAGCTAGCTGGCGCTAGAACTGCTGAGCTCGACACCCATCCTGGCCAAAAAGAGGAAGTACGGTTCGTCGACGCCGTGGCAGCCGTCATGGACCGACGCATGGAAACCGATTCACGCATCGTCGTGCTGGGCGAAGACGTACACCGGCTCAAGGGCGGCACCAACGGCGCAACCAAGGGTCTCGTCGAGAAGTATCCGAACCGAGTGCTCGGCACCCCGATCAGCGAAAACGCATTCGCTGGTCTCGGCGGCGGTATGGCTCTGGATGGTCGCTTCCGGCCGGTCATCGAGTTCATGTATCCCGACTTCATGTGGGTTGCCGCCGACCAAGTCTTCAACCAAATCGGCAAGGCTCGCCACATGTTTGGCGGCGACGCCAAGGTTCCAGTCGTGATTCGCACCAAGGTCGCGATGGGCTCGGGCTACGGCTCGCAACACCTCATGGACCCCGCCGGCATCGTTGCGACAGCACCGGGCTGGCGCATTGTGGCGGCATCCAACCCGTTCGACTACGTGGGTCTGATGAACGCCGCACTCACGCTGGATGACCCGGTTCTCGTAATCGAGCACGTCGATCTGTATGCCTCAAAGGGCGAATTCGTGCCAAGCGACTTGGACTATCAGATTCCATTCGGAAAGGCCGCGATCAAGCGCGAGGGCAAAGACATCACGGTGCTCACCTACCTCTCGATGGTGAATCACTCGCTTGAGGCAGTTGAACAGACAGGAATCGATGCCGAGGTCATCGACCTTCGCTGGCTAGACAGAGCAAGCATCGACTGGCAGGCAATCGAGACCAGCATCAAGAAGACAAACGCCCTCATGATCGTCGAGCAAGGAGCACAGGGCACCAGCTACGGCGCTTGGCTTGCCGATGAGATTCAGCGACGCTTCTTCGACTACCTCGACCAGCCGGTACAGCGAGTCCATGGCGGCGAGGCATCGCCAAGCATCTCGAAGGTTCTCGAACGTGCCGCAATCGCCCGCACCGAAGAAGTCGTCGCTGGCCTGCTCAACGCACAGAAGGGCTTCGGTAGCAACTAATGGCAACCCTGATTCGCATGCCCGAGGTTGCCGCTGGCGCAACCGAGATCGTACTTTCGCGCTGGCAGGTCGCCCCTGGTCAGACCGTAAAGGTGGGCGACGTGCTCGCCGAGATGGAAACCGAAAAGGCTGTTGTGGATTACGCCGCCGACACTGATGGCGTTGTGCACCGCATCCTGGTGGCCGACGGCGCATCCGTCGAGGTCGGCGCCCCGATCATGCTGCTGCTGGCCGCAGGCGAAGACCCATCGGTTGCCGATGCCCTGCTGGGCGGGGATGCGGCTGTGGCTCCCGCTGCCGCAGCGGTCGAACCCGTCGTAGTCGCCACTCCGTTGGCATCGCCTGTATCCTCTAGCCCCGTTCTTGATGCATTGCCAACGATGGCGGCCCAAGCGGCTGCCACCCCGGATGGCCGCATTTTTGCTAGCCCTATCGTTCGCAAGATCGCCCGCGAGCGCTCGATTGACCTTAACTCCATCGCTGGCACCGGTCCTGAGGGGCGTATCGTTCGACGTGACTTAGAGGCCCGCCTCGAGAACCAAAGTTCACCAGCTTCGACGGCGCAGGCACCGGCGCCCGTCACCCACGCGGCGCCTGCCGCAACAGGCAGCGAGCTCGCAAAACAGGAGTACTCGAGCAGCTACAGCATGGTTCCGCACAGCGGCATGCGCAGGGCAATCGCTCGCAGGCTCACCGAAAGCAAGTCGACGGTGCCGCACTTCTATGTGACCGCCGATTGCAAGGTTGACGCGCTTCTTGAGCTGCGCAAACGCATCAATGATTCGTCACCCGTGAAAATCTCTGTAAACGACATCGTTGTGAAGGCTGTGGCTTGCGCCTTGATGGATGTTCCTGACTCGAATGTCGTCTGGACCCCGGATGCCATGCGGCGCTACGAGTCCGCAGACATTGCAATTGCCGTGACCACAGATGGCGGACTCTTAACGCCGGTGGTTCGGGGTGTCGAGAAACGCTCACTCAGCAACCTGAGCCTTGAGATCAAAGAACTCGCAGAGCGCGCACGCGCTGGCAAACTACGACAAGAGGAGCTCGAAGGCGGCAGCTTCGCTGTGAGCAACCTCGGCATGTTCGGCACCAAGGAGTTCACCGCAATCTTGAATCCGCCGCAATCGGGCATCCTTGCTGTTGGGGCCGCTTCGCCCAGGGCGATTGTGGAGGACGGACAGATCGTTGTGGCAAACGTAATGACCGTGACCCTCTCTGCCGATCACCGCGCCGTAGATGGGGCGCTCGCCGCCGAGTGGCTAGCCGCTTTTGTGCGCAGAATCGAGAACCCGCTCGGCATGCTCGTCTAACGCGATGCCCAAAGTCGTCTAGCGGCCGTTGAGCTTTCTGGTCTTTGCGTCGCCCATGACGTTTAGCACGTCGACTGCTGACTTAGCGGGCAGGGCAAGCGAGGACGGCTTGACAGGCCCAAGGTTGCTCAAGTTTTGACTCTCGGATTCCTTGTTTCCGATCACAAACCAAATGCCTCGCGCGGGCTTCGAAGAGTTGTTTTCATACATGTGAAGCCGGTTGGCATCGAAACTGAATGAGTCGCCCGGATAAAGTTCGTGAGCCTCCGACTCGATGCGAAGAGTGAGAATACCCTCGATAATCACGCCGTATTCGAGTGCATCGTGACGCATCATCTTGCCCTCAACCGAGGATGAACTGCCAGGTTCGTAGGTGACCATCAGCGGATCAGCGTCGTCCTTGCCTCCATCGGCCAAACGCTCCCAGACGACACCGTTCTCCATCTCTATCACTGGGTTTTCGTTGCGACGCTGAACGATGCCGTGGTGGCCATCCTCGTAGCTAACTTCTGAGTCTGCGGAGTCCCCGGCAATCTGACCCTTCATCAGCCCATCGAGGGAGATTCCCAGGTGATTCACCAGGGCATATAGGGTGCTAACCGAGGGTTGGGTTTTTCCGGTCTCGACCTGCGAGAGAAGGCTGGCGGAGACTCCCACCGCGCTGGCAACACTTCGAAGGCTGAGCTTTCGAGAAACGCGAACTCGTCGAAGCTCGTCTCCGATGTCGAACTGCATTTGATCCCCTTGCAAACTACCCAATAGGCGTGAACTGCTTTAACAAAACTTTACATAGGGTGACGGCAAGACTCACTAATTGTTAAGAAAACGCGCTGATATTGGTCAAACTGTGACAATTTGTTTAGTGCCACTGCACATAAAATGGAGACATCTAAGACGACGGAGTCTCTATGTTGCTTCCTAACGGCCTCGGCCACCTAAGCTATTCGACGCTTGTTCACCTAGGTGACACGTGGGCCGAGATGAACGCGAGCCTTCGCGAGTTCCTCCCACAGGTAAAGAGGCGAGTATCCCCGGATGCGCCGTTCGCGGTCTCACTTCGAATCTCGGCAGCTTCAGCCAAGACGCTCACCGAGAACGCCGAGGAGCGGCAAGATCTGGCTAAGTTTCTCGCTGCCGAGGGCCTATACGTCTACACCGTAAACGCCTTTCCCTACGGGCCGTTCAAGGGTCAATCCGTGATGGAGAAGGTGTACGAACCAGACTGGACATCTGAGGAACGCGTGGAATACACGAATCAGGTAGCCGACATCCTCGCTGAGATTTCACCAGCAACTGTCAACCCGTCGATCCAGACTGCCCCTCTTGCGTTTAAGCCAAACGTGGCCGATGAGAAGTACGTTGAAACTTTCACCCGAAACGTTTTTAGAGTCGTCGCGCATCTTCGTGACCTCGAGGCGAGAACAGGTCGTCGAGTAAAGCTGGCGATTGAGCCTGAGCCGGCATGCTACCTAGAAACCACGGATGAGACCGTCGAGTGGTTCGAAAAGCGTATCTACTCGCGATCAGGCATCTCAGAGCTTGCGGAGGTGGCTGGAATCCCGATCAGCGAAGCCGAAGGTGCTATTCGCAGGTACCTGGGAGTAGTTTTCGACATTGGCCACCAGTCGGTGGGTTTCGAGAACATCAAAGAATCGCTCAGCAAGTTGGTAGCGGCGGGAATTCCGATTTTCAAGCTCCAGGAGGCTGCCTCGCTGTGGGTCGAAGACCTAACACCAGACAAGCTAGAGTCTCTGCGCAGATTCACAGACACCATTTATTTGAGCCAAACCTCGTTGAAGCAAAATGGCGCAATCACAAAGTTTTTGAACCTCGGCGAAGCCCTCGACGCCTACGAAGCAAACCCGCTCAAGACCGAAATGCGAACACACTTTCACGTACCCGTGTTCCTCGAAGAACTCGGCCCATTTCGCACGACTCGCTTCGGCGTGGTTGATGCACTGCAAATGCATCGAGATGCTCCCCTCTCAGACCACCTCGAGATCGAAACCTATACCTGGGATGTGCTGCCGCCGGAGCTCAAGACTGGCGATATCGTCGAGTATGTGACTCGCGAACTTGAGTTTGTGCGCGATCAACTGATCGGTGAATCCAATGAGTAGTCTTCCTAGAGTTTCGGTCATCGGCTTAGGGTCTATGGGGCTCGCGATGGCCAATCGCTTGCTAGATCAGGGATTCCCGGTGGATTTTTGGAACCGTTCACCCCGAGAGGTAGAGACGCTCATCGAGAGAGGCGCGAGGCAAGTTTCGCTCGAAGATGCGCTCCAAAACCCCTTCGCTATTTCGATGCTGAGCAACGACTCCGCGGCACTGCAGGTATTTAGCGAATCTGTGCTTGCCTCGGCGAGGCCGGGATTGATACACCTGAACATGTCGACGCTGAGTCTCGATGCGACCGAAGAATTGGCCGCACGACACTCACGACAAAACCTCGGATATGTTGCCTCCCCAGTGCTGGGCAGACCCATCGCGATCACGAATGGCAAACTGCTCATCGTTGCCGCCGGCGAGTCAAAACTGATCGAGGCAGCTGAGGTCGTGTTCGAAAGAGTGAGTGCTCAACACTGGAACCTCGGGGCTGACCACAAACGCGCCATCCTTGTAAAGCTCGGCGTCAACTACAACCTAATTCATGCGCTACAGGCAATCGGCGAGTCAGTTGCCCTGGTCGAGTCCGGTGGCGTCGACCCATCCACGTTCGTCGAGATTTTGACACACACGGCATTCACCGGATCTGCCTACGTGGGATACGGCCCAATGATTGTCAATCGCAACTACTCCCCGCCAGGGTTCTCAGTCGCGCTGGGCCTGAAAGATGTGAAGCTCGTTGAGGAGGCCGCGGCGTCGGTCGACCTCGTTCTTCCCGTTGCCAAGGTTCTGCACCAGCTGTTTGAGCAGGCACTGCAAGACGAAGACCTAAAGAATCTTGACTGGTCGGCGATTGCCGAACTCACCCGCCAACGCAAGGTCTAGCCTCACGGGTTAAAGCAAACCGGGGTCGCCAGAAAAACGACCCCGGTTTTCGCATGCCCTCTAAGACGTCTTCAGTCTTGCCTTGCGGTTTCGAGCCACTCCATAAACTATGGCGGCAATCAGAACGAGTGCTGCCTGGAGCAGGTACTGCCAGGTCTGGTCGAGGTTGAGGAACACGGTCGCATTCATCACCTGAGTCAGCAGCACGGCACCCATGAGAGTTCCGACGTAAGTTCCGCGGCCGCCCATCAGGCTTGTGCCACCGAGCACCACCGCGGTGATGCTAGTAAGCGTGTAGCCCACTCCCTGCGAGGCATCGCCAACGCCGAGCTGAACCATCAGCATCACGGATCCGAGAAAGACAAAGAGCGATGAAATTACGTAAGCGCCAAGCACGGTTCGAGTGACCGGAACACCTACGCGACGAGCCGATTCTTCGTTGGACCCAACGGCACGAAGTCTCCAGCCCCACTTCGAACGGCGAAGCAGGTATTCCATGCCAAAGGTGGCAGCAACTAGAACGATGAAGGCATAGGGAATCGCGCCGAGGCTCTGGTTCACAAAGGCCGAAACATCGCCACTGATGTAGCCATCTGGGTTTGGCCTCAGGATGAAGGAGAGGCCACCGATGGCGATGTACGTGGTGAGTGTCGCGGCTATGGCAGTGAACTTTACGAAGCGAATCAGCGAACTGTTAAATAGTCCAACGACAACGGCAGCTGCAATCATCGTGGCCAAACCAAGGATCATCGAGACAGCTGGTGAGTCATCGTTGATGAAGAACGAGGCTATGACGACGAGAAAGCCCGCAAGAGGCCCTGTCGAAAGGTCGATTCCGCCGGTCATCATCACTGTGGTCTGACCTAGCGCGACAAAGCCCAGCGCACTCACCAAAACGAGCACGGAGTTTATGTTGAACTCACCCAGATACGTGTCGCTGGTGCTAGCGATGTACCCACCGAGTGCAATCATGACCAAGGTGAGAAGCGCTGGTGGAGCGTAATCGCCCTTTAGGAATCTGCGGAATTTGTCACCGAGAGTCTCATTGCCAAGCTTTTGCTCGCGGATTTCGCGCTCGATCTTGATTGATTTGGCCGTTGAAGTCACAGCTGCTTCGATCATTGCCTCTTCGCTATTTTCTTCATCGCGAAGTGTCTTCACTACCTGCCCGCGAGAGAAAACGTAGACGGTATCGCAGAGGCCCTCAAGTTCTTTCGCGTCAGAAGATGCGACCACGACTGGGATTCCGTCTTTCGAGGCCTGACGAAGAATGTCATAGAGCTCGGAGCGTGCACCTACGTCGACTCCCTGGGTCGGCTCATCTGCGAGGATGACGACTGGGTCAGAGAGCAATGCCCTTGCCATGACCACTTTTTGCTGGTTGCCGCCCGAGAGGGCTGAGACTGGGGCCTCGAGGCTCGGGGCCTTGATCGAAAGAGAGGTCAAGGTGGCGTGAACGCTGTCGACTTCTTTGCCTCTGCTCAAGAGGCCGCCAGTTTTGAACTTCTTAAGTGCAGCGAGTGCTGAGTTTTCACGCACAGACATGCGCATCATCACGCCTTCGCGTTGTCTGTCGGCCGGCATGAGAGCCGCCGCGCCATTCAACTCGCGCGCCGAGCTGGCCGTGCCATTGATTTCGACCGAACCGCTGAATTCGGACTGACCGGCGAGGGCCTTCAAGAACTGGGATTGGCCGTTTCCAACGACTCCAGAGATACCAATGATCTGTCCTGGATACGCCTCGATGGAGACGTTGGTGAATCCATCACCCGAAAGTTCACGGACCACGAGATTTGGCTGCGCACTTGCATCGCGCTTGTGCTTTGCCGGGAACGCCGATTTCAACTCGCGACCGATAATCAAAGAAAGAAGCTCGGAGTCAG
Source organism: Actinomycetota bacterium (assembly GCA_041184485.1). Lineage (GTDB taxonomy): Bacteria > Actinomycetota > Actinomycetes > Actinomycetales > Microbacteriaceae > Rhodoluna. The sequence continues at coordinate 13,339 of JBEGJS010000087.1, forward strand.
AAACTTCGCTGACTCTCGACGTGGCCATCTTTCGGCCGTCGCGGAGAACTGTGACAACCTGCGCGAGTTCGCGCACCTCGGCGAGTCGGTGCGTGATGTAAATAACTGCGGTGCCTGCGGCGATTTCTTTCTCGACCAAGCCAAACAGAAGGGTCACGGATTCTTGCCCGAGTGCCGCGGTTGGCTCATCGAGAACCAGAATCTTGGGCGAAGTGGCTAGTGCTTTCGCGATTTCTAGAAGGTGCTTCTGAGCTATGGTCAGATCTTCTACTCGCTGCACGAGTGAAATTCGCAGCCCTACGCGCTCGAGAAGCTCAGCGCCGACTTTGTCGGCCGACCTGCCCTTGAAGATTTCTTTCGGCAGTGCAACCTGCAAGTTCTCTAGAACCGTGAGATCTTTCATCACAGCCGGATGTTGGTGAACAATCGCGATTCCCAGGCGGGCTGCTAGAGCAGGAGTCAGCGACTCATACCGATCACCGTGAACGAAGAGTTCGCCCTGGCTTGGCGCAACGGTGCCTGAAGCAACGTTCATGAGGGTAGATTTACCGGCACCGTTCTCGCCCAGAAGCGCATGAACTTCGCCAGACTTAACCTCCAGGCTGACATCTGTGAGAGCGGGAACCCCAGAGTAATTCTTTGAAATGTTCCGCAATTCCATGACTACGGTGTTTTGGTTTCCCTGAGCCACTTAGTTCTCCTGGTCTTTCTGTTCTTCTTGATTGTTGCACTGGGCCGGCTTATCAATAAGCCGGCCCAGCACAATCAAAGGAGTTGTTACTTTGTTACTTGAGCAGCTTCTGCTGGTCTGCACCGCTCATCTGAGCCGAGAGGTACAGGTCGCCCGAGATAGCGCGGTTGCACTGCACGGTGTGTGGCTTGCCCGATACCGAGTCTTCAAACATTGGAGCTTTGAACATCTTGTCGGTTGGGACCTTACCACCGGTGGCGCGGGCAACAGCCTGCTGGATAGCCAGGCGAACGTTGTCGTTACCAGTTGCAACGGTCATCAGCTTGAAGTCTGGGTTAGCTGCGTGGTTGTCCTTCCAGAAGCAACCAAGAACGTTACCGTCCGAGGTCACGAGCGAAGGAATCGAGCGACCACTCTTGGCGAACTCAGGAAGAGCACCAACCAGCGAAGGACCGAAGTCAGATACGATGACGTCGATCTGTGGGTACTTAGCGATTGCTGCGCTGAGCACCTGCTGAGTGGTTGCTGGGTTCCAGTTGGTTACCTCGAATGGCTGCTCGCCTAGGTAGACGTACTTGCTGCCCTTGAGGACCGACTCGAATCCAGTGCGCTCGTCAACGCCCTGGCTGTTGCCAGCAGGACCCGACAGGAAGAGAATCTTGGCACCGTTAGGGAAGTTCTTCTTGATCCAGTTGCCCCAGTTCTTACCATCGGTAACGAAGTCGGCACCTACGAACAGGTCGTAGTCCTTGCCTGCGATTCCACCTGGCTTGACGCGGTATGGAACGGTGACGACGCCGGCAGCGTGTGCCTTGCGAAGCGCAGGAAGAATCGCCTTACCAGCATCCGGGAAGACAACGAGAGCCTTCACGCCCTTGGCAACCATGCTGTTGATGTCAGAGATAGCCTTCTGGGTGTTACCCTGGCCGTCTGCGTACAGAAGCTTGGTGACGCTGGAGCACTTGGCAACTTCTGCCTTACCAGCAGCAGTGGTGACCAAACGCCAGCTGTTACCGCCGTAGCCATCGGTCAGACCGACGGTTACCTTCTTAGGACCACACCAGGACGGCCGCGCTGCCGCGTTTGCACCGGTCGAGAATCCTGTCAAGAGAGTTGATGCTAGAGCCACAACAGAGACTGCCGTGGCGATCTTACGACGACGAATCATCATAGTTTCCTCCATCTAGTTGCGTGACATCACTGTCGCGCAGTTGTTTTTCTTCTATGCCGAAGGCAAAGAAGTTTTTACCCTGCGGTTTTGACCCGACAGGAGTTCTTTGAGTACTGACCTCAACCGAGCCCAGTCAACTGTGTAAATCGCCACTCCGATGGCGAGTGCTGCGGCCTGAACCAGAGTTCGAACCGCGAAGTTCACTCCCAGAGCCAGAACAAACTGGTCCAACTGGGTCAAGAAGAGTGCCGCGATTACCGTCGCGGATGGGAGTCCTCGACCACCGAGCAGCGAGGTGCCACCTAGAACAACCACGGCAACCGACGGAAGCATGTATTGGTCACCCATGAAAGCGGTCGGCTGATTCGTGATGCCGGCGAGCAGAATGCCGGCGAGGCAATAGAAGAGCTGAGCCCAAACGTAGGCGAGCCCCTGATGAGTCTTCACGCGGAGACCCGAGATGCGGGCCACAGGGGCACTTGCTCCGATGGACTCGAAGCGACGCCCAGCAACCGTCTTGCGCAGCATCAGGACGACAGCAAGCAGGGCTCCCAGCGCGAAATAGATTGCGTGAGGGATTCCGAGCGTGACTCCATTGCAAACCGAGTAAAGGAGTGAAGTGGTTGTGCGAGGGATTCCCTGAGAGATGCCCAGCACAGCTCCGTATAGAAGTGCGTTGGTACCGAGGGTGGCAATAATCGGGTTGAGGTTCAGAAAACCGATCAGGTAACCGTTGATCAGGCCGGCGCCAATGGCAAACGCAATAGCAAGGAAGATTGCAGGCAACAACTTGCTGTTGTCACCGTTGGGTTCGTGGCTCACGATCACGATGGCCAAAGAAACAGCTCCGGGTACAGACAGGTCGATGCCCGCTTGCTGGATTGTCAACATCTGACCCAGCCCGATGATTGCGAGGATGGCGGCAAAGGGAAGCATGCTCTGAATCGTGCTTGGCATCACGCTCGATGGTGCGGCAACAAAACTCAGCGCAAATAGAACAATGCTCGACACCAAGACGGTCATTAGACCCTTAGCAATCTGAATGCGCGGACCCTTTGAAAGGACCGCCGCACTGCTTTGTGCCATCCGTACTCCTTGTTGCATGACCACGAGTCTTCGACGAATCGTGTTGAGTATTACTTTATGAAATCTCAAAGACGTTTAGGCACACTTACTATAACGATTCGGGCACACTCTATTTCCGGTGATTGGTTATTCACTCAACAGCGGCAAGTTTCGTCGGTTCCGGCCCGCAAGCCTACAGCCCAATAAAAACCTAATAAACGCGCGTAAATGCCGCCAAAACACCGCGTTGCTTTGAAGTCATGTGATGGCCCAAAGCCGGGTTCCGAAAAACTTGGGATCGTTACTTATTGCACCTTTAAATGGTCCGAAAATCCTGCTATCGTTCATTCCAAGTGAACACTTCTCAGAAATGGAGCCACTCAACGATGAACAGCAACAGCAAGGGACGAGCTCTAGTCGTCGGCGTAACCGGCATCTCGGGCCAGGTCATCGCAAAACAACTTCTCGCTCAGGGTTGGGAGGTTCACGGCCTCTCCCGCCGCGTCGAGGGCTTGCCTGCCGGCGTGCACCACATCAAGGCAGACCTGCTCGACGCACAGGCTATGGTCGAGGCCCTCGCCGGACTCAAGCCAGAGATCGTGTTCATGACGGCGTGGATCAAGAAGGACTCCGAAGCAGAGAACATCGAGGTCAACGGTGCGACCATTCGCAACCTGCTCGCAGCCCTTGAGCCAGACGGCGGCGTGCGTCACGTTGCGCTGCAGACAGGTCTCAAGCACTACCTCGGCCCATTCGACAACTACGCGAACGCCGTCATGGCGGAGACCCCATTCCACGAAGATGAACCGCGCCTCGACGTGCCTAACTTCTACTACACGCAGGAAGACGAGCTCTTCGCCGCCGCCGCCAAGCAGGGCTTTACCTGGAGCGTGCACCGTTCGCACACCATCTTCGGCTACGCCGTTGACAATGCAATGAACATGGTGCTGACTCTGTCGGTTTACGCCGAAATCCAAAAGGCGCTTGGCAAGAAGTTCATCTACCCCGGTTCAACTCAATCTTGGAACGGCGTAGTCGACGTGACCGACGCCGACCTATTGGCTGAACAGCTAGTCTGGGCGGCAACCCACAAAGAAGGCGAGAACCAGGCCTTCAACATCGCCAATGGCGACACCTTCAGATGGCGCTGGCTGTGGCCGCAGATTGCTGAGTACTTTGGTGTCGAGTACGAGGGCCCGAAGGCCGAGCACTTTCAGCCGCTCGAAGAGCAAATGAAAGATGCCGCACCAGTCTGGAAGGAAATCGCCGAGAAGCATGGCCTTGCTGTCTCGGATGTCACGAAGTTGGCATCCTGGTGGCACAGCGACAGCGACCTTGGTCGACAGATTGAGTGCTTCACAGACATGACTAAGTCGCGCGAGGCTGGCTTCCTGAATTTCAGATCTAGCCCGAAGAGCTTCTTCTCCAACGTCGAGGCGTACCGCGCCGCAAAGATACTTCCGAACTAGTTGCGTTCCTCTCCTAAGGAGTTTGGGGGCTGTCCGACAGGACAGCCCCCAAACCTTTAAGCCCTGCAAACTCTTATATGGTCGCGTTGAACTCGATGTGCGCCTTGATGTTGTTCATCGGGTGCTGTGCCGCGTCGACTGCGCCTAGAGCATCGTCTACCCCGAATCGAGCGGTCACCAGAGGTGACAAGTCGATGTTCTTGTTCGACATAAAGCGGATGGTCTCCTCCCAGACACCAGGGGATCCAATCGAACCAGTGATGGTGAGCTCTTTCGACTGAATGAGCCCCAGCTGAGCCGGTGCCGACTTGCCGACGTCGATTCCGATGTAAGCGATGCGCCCCTTGAAGCCAGCCAGTTCAAGCGCGGTGGCCATGACATCTGGGCGGCCAGTTGCCTCAACCACAACGTTTGCTCCACGACCGTCAGTGTCCTTGGCAAGGACATCCTTGATTTGATCTGGCGCGCAGACGATGTCGGCTCCGAGTTCACGGGCTGCCTTCTGCCTGAAGTCGACCGGTTCGACCACAATGGTTCGCGCACCGAGTGCCTTTGCGGCTGCGGTGACAGCAAGGCCGATTGGGCCGGCGCCGAGAACTACCAGGGTGTCGCTCGCGTTAACGTTGCCGACTCTCATGAGTGCGTAATAGGCGACGCTGAATGGCTCTACCAAGGCGCCGTTGTTCCACGAGATGTTGTTCGGAATCTTGTGCAGCCACGATGCCTTCGTGATGAAGAACTCGGCGGCGGCACCACTGATTGAGAAGCCGAAGTGGTCGTCGCCAATCACGCAGTCGCCGACAACGTGGTCGCCCTTCTTAAAGTTGGTGACCTTCGAACCGACTCGCATGACCTCGCCAGACCATTCGTGCCCCGGAATGATCGGGTAGCTGAACGGGATGATGTAGCGACCCTCGAGCAGCTCGATGTCCGAGTGGCAGACGCCAACCGCACGGGATGCAATCAGCACCTCGTCTTCTGCGATGTCCGGAATTTCGAGCTCGTTGACCTGAGCGACGCCCTCGGAGACAAATTGCAGTGCCTTCATGATTAGTGACCCCTGACTAGAACTTTGGTTTCGTTTCCGGTTGGTGAGACGAGCTCCTTGAAGCCCTTCTCGACGATGTCATCCATGTTGATCTTCGAGCTGACAACCTTCTCAACCGGCAGGCCGCGACGACCGATTAGGTCGATGATGCGAGGCCAGTCGGTGACCGGATAGCACCAGGTGCCGGTGTAGGTGATTTCGCGCTCAGAGAGCTCCATCGGTTCGATGGATGCGGCTCGGGTGTGCAGGCCCGTTTGAACGACGTAGCCTCCCGATCGAACCGCCTTGATTGCGGTCTGCAGAGCGCGCTCGTTGCCCGAGCACTCGATTACAGCATCGACGCCAATGCCACCGGTGGCATCCTTGAGAATGCCGACTACGTCATCCTTGGTTGGGTCAAGCAGGGTCGCGACTCCAAGATCGTCGATGAGGCGCTTGCGGTTCGGGTTCAACTCTGAGACGTAAACGCGGGCGCCGAGGTCTTCGGCGTAGAGGGTAGCGAGTGCACCGATTGGGCCGGCGCCGGTAATCAGGATGGTGTCGCCAGGGCGAACATTGCCTCGGTCGACACCGTATGCGGCGACTGCGGTTGGCTCAACGAGCGCACCGGCCACATCAGAGACCGAGTCATGCAGCTTGAATACGTTGGCTGCCGGCACGACCGCCTGCTCGGCGATGCCACCCCACTCACAGCTAAGGCCAATGCAGGCCATCGATGTGCACAGGTGGTTGTCGCCGCGGCTGCAGAAGTAGCAGACTCCGCATGAGAGCAAGGGCATGACAGAGACGCGGTCGCCGACGCGAACGTTGGTGACCCCTGGGCCTATCTCGAGCACCTCGGCCGAGAATTCGTGACCGAGAATCTGCGGAAGGATCGATCCGTTCAGCTTATGTGGCTTCGATGGAATAACGATTGGGCCCATTGCGTACTCGTGCACGTCTGTACCACAGATGCCGCACCAGAACGGCTTGAGACGCACCTCGCCGAGACCTACGCTTGCCGGCTCGGCGACATTCTCAACACGAATGTCTTCTGCGCCATAGAAGATTGCTGCCTTCATTCTTGCTCCTTCGCTGTCAATCTACTTTTGCTTTTTTTCAAACGGATGGGTCAAACAAAACCTTGCCCTGAATCTTGCCGCTACCCAATAGTTCGAGTTGGTGGCTGATTTCTGAGAGCGGATAAACGCCTTCGATTAGTTCGGCGGCGAGGGTTGTCGAGGCGAGAATTTCGAGCGCAGGAGCCAGGTCTTCGCCACAGACGTGCGCGAGCGTCGTCTGAATATTGATCTCGCTCATCACGATCTTGTGAACGTCGATCTCTTGCGGTCCGCTCGGCAGACCAACCTGCAGAATCGTGCCGCCTCGTTTAACTAGACCGATGGCAAAACCAAGTTGACCTGGTGCTCCGCTTGCCTCGATGACCACGTCGATGCCCGAAGTGCTAGCAAAAGCCTGGATGCGTTCGAGGGCCGAGTCGCCGACCTCGATCACGCTGTCTGCGCCGAGGCGAGAAGCGCGCTCGAGCCTGGCGCCTCCGAAGTCGAGCACGGCAATTTCGGCCGCGAAGAGTTTCTTGAGGCCTGCCAAGACGAAGGTGCCGATCGCGCCCGAGCCGATCAGTAAGACCTTGTCACCGTCGCGAACACCAGAGCGGCGAGCCGCGTGCAGGCCGACCGCTAGCGGCTGGGCAATGCCCGCCGCATCTAGGTCGAGGCCGGCCGGAATCGGAACCAGAGTCGAGGCAGGCACCGCCACGAACTCGGCCATGCCACCGTCGCGGTTGAGGCCGAGCGTCACGTAGCTGTCGCAGAGATTGGTTCGACCCTGCTTGCAACGCTTGCAAGAACCGCAAGAAATACCGGCGCCGGATGCAACCCTGTCGCCGACCGCGAAGCCGTTGCCAACGCCGTTCGCATCCACGATTTCGCCGATGAATTCGTGACCGAGAATCATTGGGCCGTGGTGGCCGCTGACCGGGTGACGATTTACGGTGGCGAAAATCTTCGGGCCCGACTTGTACTCCGAGGCATCCGTGCCACACATGCCAGAGCGCAGGACCTTGAGCAAAACCTCGCCGGATGCCGGTGTCGGCACCGCACGTTCTTCGATTCGCACATCACCACTCGCGTGGTAAACCGCGGCCTTCATTGTTGCCATAGTTTTGCTAGATCTCTCCGCGGCCTTCGCGGGTGTTGAGGTGCGACTGCGAGTCGCGCTGCAGGTCGAGTGGCCCGCCAACCGCGTAGTAGCGCTGGCCGGCAACCAGCAGGTCTTCGGCAGGGAACTTTGTGATGACCTTGCATCCGGTTGCGGTCACGACGACCTCTTCTTCGATGCGAGCGGCGCCAATGCCGTCTGCCGATGGCCAGTATGTCTCGAGGGCAAAGACCATGCCCTCCTTGAGCACCTCTGGGTGGTCGAATGAAACGAGACGCGAGAAGATTGGCTTTTCCCAAATCGAAAGACCGACGCCGTGGCCGTACTGAAGGGCGAATGCAGCCTCTTCGTTCGGGAATCCAAACTCTTCTGCCTTAGGCCAAACGGCAACGATGTCTGCGGTGGTTGCTCCTGGCTTCACGAGCGCGATCGCGCGGTCCATGTACTCGCGGGCACGCTTGTAGGCATCGTGCTGTGCTCGGCTGGCCGAACCCACAGCGAAGGTGCGGTAGTAGCAGGTGCGATAACCCTGGTAACTGTGCAGGATGTCGAAGAATGCTGGGTCACCTGGGCGAATCAGGCGATCCGAATAGACGTGAGGGTGAGGCGAGCACCGCTCGCCCGAGATTGCGTTGACACCTTCGACATATTCCGAGCCGAGGTCATAGAGCACTTTGGAGACGAGACCGACAGCTTCGTTTTCTTTCACGCCAGGTCGCAGGAATTCGTAAAGCTTCTCGTAGGCGGCATCCACCATCGAAGCCGCCTGCGTGAGCAAACCGATTTCTTCGGAGGTCTTGATGGCGCGAGCGTTCAAGAACACCTGCTGGCCGTCAACTACGGTGACGCCTGCGCGCTGGAGCGCGAACAGAATTGGGAGTTCGACAATGTCGATGCCGAGTGGTTCGTTGAGCAGACCGAACTTCTCGAGCTCACGCTTGATCTTTGCGGCGACCTCATCCGCGATGCCAGCGTCGGGGTTGAAAGCGCCACGCAGGGTCGAGATGCCGGCACGAGCACCCGACTCAAGCCGTGGCTTCACCGCTCCGTGGTGCGGCGCGTGGGGGTCAGCGTCGGCCTCGGCGGTGGTGGTGTCGAGCCAAGGGTTGTAGAGCTTGTGGTGTTTTGCAGCCGAACCGAAGTCCCAAACGATTGGGTCACTGTTTCTCGTGACTAGGGCGAAGCGAATGGCCTTATCGATGGCCCAGGTGCCGATGTGCGTCGATGACATGTAGCGAATGTTGGCGAAATCGAACGCCAAGAGCGCTCCAAGATCCGACTTGACGAGCTCCGCTTTTAGGTTAGCCAGGCGATCGGTTCGCAACTTGTCGAAGTCGAGTCGCTGTTCCCAGTCAACCTGGTTGGTTCCGAAGGTTGCAGTTGTCATGATGTGCCTTTCATTACCTTTGCGAACCTGGCTAAACCAGGATCATGCCGCCGTCGATGGCCATCGTTTGGCCGGTGATGTAGTCGGAGTCGCTGCTCGCGAGAAACAGCGCGGTGGGAACGATGTCTTCTGGGCCGGCTGGGCGACCAATCAGGATTCCCGAAGCCATCGAGTCGAAGCCTGAGTCGCCCTCACCGATTTCCTCGAGATCCTTATCCAAGGTCACCCAGAGCGGCGTATCAACGACGCCAGGAGAAAAGGCGTTCACGGTGATTTTGTGTTCAGCTAGCGCCCGAGCCGCCCCTTGCGTGATCGAGATGACCGCAGCCTTCGATGCGCTGTATGGCGTGAAGCTGGCGAATCCGGTACGGCCCGCGATCGACGCCGTGTTGACGACCTTGCCGCCGGTTCCCTGACGGATGTATTGCTTCGCAGCCTCTTGCGTACCGACCAGAACGGCCAGCGCGTTCACCTTCATAATCGCTTCGAAGTTAGATTCGGTGACGTCGAGGAATTTCATCGGCTTGTTGAAGCCAGCATTGTTGAAGTAGCAGTCGAGCCGCCCAAACTTCTGAACTGCTGCCGCGATGCCGGCCTGCACTTCATCGCGTTTGGTGACATCCATCTTCACTGCGAGGGCTTCGCCGCCCGCGCTTTCAATTTCTGCGGCGACCGAGTTTGCCGCGCTAAGGTCGAGATCGGCCACTACGACGTTGGCCCCTTCGGCTGCGAGACCCTTAGAAATCCCCCGCCCAATGCCAGACCCGCCACCGGTGACGACTACAGTCCGCCCATGCATTTTCGAGCCCATCATGTCCTCCTCGACATGCTCTCATTCGTGAAGATTGAGTGTGTTTAGTCTAAGTGAACACCGAGGCCTCGAACAACAATGCCAGATGTCGTTTTTTTTGAGCAAATACTCGGCGCCTTGCCTAGAGCCCTTGTATTTACTGGGACTCATGGTCGCTTCTGCCTGCCTGAGGTTCGAAATGTGTCCAATCCGTTATGTCGCGTCTGTCTAAACACTCCCTCTTTGGTGTTGAATGTGGGTGTAAATCGCACCCCTGTTAGGAGTTCTCAATGGCTTTCAAAGTTGAAGGCGTTCACCACATCGGCATTACGGTTCGCGACATGAAGCGATCGTTCGAGTGGTATTCGAAGATGTTCGACCTCACCCCAGGGCCGGTCAACCACGGCCACGGCGACGAACTTTCGCGCGCGGTGCAGGTCGAGGGCACCGAGCTCTCGTTCTCGATGATCGACATCGGTGCGACCCGCATCGAGTTCCTCGAGTATCACAACCCACGCGGCAAAGACTTCACGCTCAAGAATGGCGACGTCGGCGCGACTCACATCTGTCTGCAGGTCGACGACATGGATGACGCCTACTCGACTCTGCTCGAGCGCGGCGCGGTGTTCAACGCCCCGCCGGTCACCCTAACCGATGGCGACTTGGCGGGCTCTCGCTGGGCTTACCTTCGCGACCCTGACGGCATCCAACTAGAGATTTGGGCTTGGCCTAAGTAGTCCTCGCTCCGCAGCGTCTAGATGGTTTTTGCGTCGATAACGAAGCGATACCGCACATCCGCGTCGACAACACGATTCCAGGCGGCGTCGATATTCGAAGGGTCGGTGGCGTCGAGAATCTCGATTGAGGCGCCGATGCCGTGGGCGGCAGCGAAGTCGAGCATCTCTTGAACCTCCAACTGGCCGCCGACCTGCGAGCCACTGATTGATCGACGCTGGCCCGTTACGCTGAACACGTTGAAGGTTTGGGATTCAACAGGCAGACCCACGAACACTAGCGATCCATCGAGCTTGATCATGCTCAGCAGGCCATCGACCGGGATGTCGGCGCTGGTGGTGTTGAGAATGAAGTCGAACTTCTTCGCCAGGTCTGTGAAGGTCTGCGGGTCGGCGGTTGACCGGTAGTCGATGGCACCGAAGGCGATGGCGTCGTTCTTCTTGGCTAGCGAGTGGCCGAGCACGGTGACTTCGGCGCCCATCGCAACGGCGAACTTGACGGCGAGGTGCCCCAGGCCGCCCATGCCTAGGATGGCGACTTTCTTACCCGGTCCGGCCTGCCAGTGACGAAGGGGTGAATAGACAGTGATGCCCGCGCACAGCAACGGCGCTGTCTCGGCTAGGTTCACGCCGTCGGCGATCTTGAGCACGAAGTGTTCATCCGTGACTATCTCTTGCGAGTAACCGCCGAATTGGACTTCGCCGTCATAGCCGTAGCCGTTATAGGCACCGACCGGGCCCTTCTCGCAGTAGCTCTCAAGGTCGGCCTTGCAGGCGTCGCACTCGCGGCAGGAGTCCACGAATACGCCCACGCCGACAGTGTCTCCGGCCTTGAACTTTGTAACCGCTGAGCCCACCTCGACTACGTGGCCGACGATCTCGTGGCCCGGCACCATTGGAAAGATGTCATTGCCCCACTCGGAGCGAGCCTGGTGAACGTCAGAGTGGCAGATGCCCGAGTATGCGATGGAGAGGCGCACGTCTTTAGCGCCCACCGACCGACGCGGTATCTCTGCCTTTACCATCGGGGCATTGGCTTGGTTGATAACGAGTGCGCGAGAAAGTGTCATGGGTTCAGCCTAAACAGCCCAAGAAGCCAAAACCCCTGGCAGGGTTTTTCCTGTCAGGGGTTTTTAGAAACTCGCATAGCTTGCGAGTTTCCTAGTGAGGGATTTGCGAGCCGCCTACTTGGCGATGCGCGACAGCGCATTGCGGCGACGAATCCGCGGACCTTTCCGCGGAGACCGCGGAGAAACTTGTGATTTCAAGAAAGCCAGTGGGAACAGAAGACCCCGAGCTAGACGCAAGAGAAAAGGGACCACCTTGCGGTGGTCCGTTTTCTCTTTGGGTGGCTAGTGAGGGATTCGAACCGGAGGCCCGAATAGCAAAGGCAGGCTACGCCTTTGCAGGGCCGAGACCGCGAGAAACTTATGGTTTTGAAAATGCCAGTGGGAACATAAACGCCCTCACGAAGCCAAAAACCCCTGGCAGGGTTTTTCCTGTCAGGGGTTTTTCGGTGGCTAGTGAGGGATTCGAACCCCCGAAGGCTGAGCCGGCTGATTTACAGTCAGATCCCTTTGGCCGCTTGGGTAACTAGCCGAGGCGCCCTCGTTCACCTGTAATCAGCTGAGCGAACGCGCTAGAACAGAATACCCGACTTTTGCACAGCCCGCTAACCGGGGCTAGCGCGATGGTCGCCCGAGGGGTAGATTTACAGTTCCCTTACATTAATCGTGACTTTTTGCGGAGTTTTTCATGGCTGGCATCTTCGATGTTGCAAAACTTGCAGGCGTTTCAACCGCCACGGTGTCTCGCGCACTCGCAGGAAAAGACCACGTAAGCGCCAAGGCGCGAGCCAAGGTTGAGGCCGCCGCAGCCGAACTCGGCTATGTGGCGTCGGCAAGCGCCTACACGATGGCAACTGGCCGCGCCCGAAACATCGGCGTTGTTCTGCCTCACGTGGATCGCTGGTTTTTTTCAACCTGTTTGCTCGGTGCTGAAAACGTTTTGATTGAACACGGCTACGACCTCACTTTTTACAATCTGGGCAGCAAACCCGAAAACCGAGACCGCATTTTCAGCGAATTCCTACTGCGCAAACGGGTGGACGCAGTGCTTACCATCGCGGTTCGCCTTTCGCAAGAAGAACTTCGCAACCTCAACCTCATGAAGAAGCCGTTTATTGGCATCGGCGGCCCAATCTCGGGTGCCAGATCGCTGGCCATGGATGACTTTGCCGCTGGCAAGCTCGCGACCGAGCACTTGATTGCCCTAGGCCACACCAAGATTGGAAACATCGGCGGTATCGGCGGGTTCGACACGGAGTTCAACCAGCCGCTCTTGCGTCGCAGCGGATACGAGGCGGCCATGGAAGCCGCCAACCTAGAGATAAAGAAGTCTTGGATCGCCGAGACCTCGTTCTCGATCGACCACGGATACCGCGTTGCCAAGCAGATGCTCGGTGATCCGAGAAATGCCCCCACCGCAATCTTCTGTTCTGCAGATGAGATCGCCTTTGGCGCCATCATCGCGGCTAAGGACCTCGGTATGCGGGTTCCCGAGGACGTCTCGATCATCGGCATCGATAATCACGAAATGTCTGAATTCTTTGGCCTGACAACCATCTCGCAAGACGTCAAGGGACAGGGCGAAGCTGCAGCAAAGATGTTGCTGGACCTGCTCAATGGGCCCGACCTAGGCGAGGAAGTAAACATCGAGAAGCGGTTCGATTGGCCAATCGAGCTCACGGTGCGTTCGAGCACGGCTCGCCCGCCGGCGACACATCGATAAACTTGCCTCATGGCTGATTCATCATTCGACATCGTTAGCAAAGTAGACAAGCAAGAGGCGTCTAACGCCCTAACCCAGGCGCAAAAAGAGATCGAGCAGCGCTACGACTTCAAAGGCGTGGACGCATCCATCGACTGGTCTGGCGACAAGATTCTTATGAAGGCCGCGAGCGAAGAGCGCGTCAAGGCCGTGTTGGATGTCTTTCAGAGCAAGCTCGTCAAGCGCGGAATCTCGCTAAAGAGCCTCGATGCCGGCAAGCCGTTTGCATCGGGCAAGGAGTACCGCATCGAGGCCACCCTAAAGCAGGGCATCGAGCAAGAGCAGGCCAAGAAGATCTCGAAGATCATTCGCGAAGAGGGCCCAAAGAGCGTCAAATCGCAGATTCAGGGTGACGAGCTTCGCGTTCAAAGTAAGAGCAGGGATGACCTGCAAGACACCATCGCGCTGTTGAAGTCTTCAGACCTCGACATCGACCTTCAGTTCGTCAACTTCCGCTAGAAGATCGCTGGGTTGCTCGCGCCTCTTAGGCGTCGAGCGTTGAAATCGGCCCGGTTGGCGGGTAAGCGCTTTGAGAGCTTTGCGGCAGTCGCTTGACCACGATGCTCGAAATTACGCCGGCGATGAAAAACGTTGCAACCGGAAACGCAAAAGCGGCGACTAGGTTTACATCCTGCGAAATCGCACCCATCACGTATTTTGCAAACATCACCATTAGTGCGTTGGCGAGGCTCATCCGCGATAAAGCGGCTGCGGTGCTGAGCTGCTTGATCTCGCCGGCGGCGCTATAAAACGATGGAACCATTGAGGAGAGTCCGAAACCGGCAATCGCCAAAAATGCAACGGTTGTAAACAACGCGAGCGATTGCGAAACGGGCACAAGGGCAGCCCCCGCAAAAATGCCAATGGCCATAGCCACGCTACCCACGTAGCCACCCCATTTAGACACGGTGCTGGTGTGACGGCCGCGTGAGAGCCGACCGAGTGAGAAACGACCGGCAATCATCGCGACAACAAAGACCGTGTAGGGCAGCGCTCCAGTAGTTGCGTCGGTGAGCAGAATCTTTTTGGAGTAGACCGTGCTCCAGTCCATCATGGTCAACTCTGGCCACATGCCCGCGAAGAGCCCGACCGAAAGGAACCAGAGGCGTTTTGGTGACTTGAGCCAAGGCAGCTTGGCGCCTGGGCCACCGTCGCGAATGTGGCCATCCTCGCCCATTTTCAGCAAAAACCTGTTTGCGATCTGAAAAGCGATTGCACAAATTGCTGGAACCACGAACATGTGCAACGTGAGTGGCACGAACTTAGCCAGAACACCGCTCACCGCGGCCGATAGCGCCGCGCCAGTGCTCCAAAGTCCGTGAAAACGACCGAGCAGAACCTTGCCGACCCGGCGTTGAAAGTTCACGGCTTGAGAATTTAGGGCGATGTTGAAAGTGCTGAAACTCAGCGACTGAAAAAAGTAAAGAATGAAAAAGACCCAAGGGTTGCTGGTCCACGGAAGGCTCATGATGATTAGTGGAATGGCTATCGACGAGAGTCGCAGCACACTCTTAGCGCCGTACCGATTGATCAGGCGGTTGGTGAAGACCAGCGGCAGCAGCGAACCGATGCCCGAGAAACCGATGACCGCGCCCCAAATGGTGAGGTTGACGTGCAGCTGCGAAATGAACTCGGGGATGCGTGGCAGTGAGGTAAGGGCTGCGACCGCCTGAAAGAAGAAGGTCGTGCCGAGCGCTATCTCGACGGCTCGAGTTCGAGCCGGCGTGAGAGCTGCTTGAGTCACTAGACCCGCGCGGCTTCGATCAGGATCGCCTGCTCTGGCTTGAGCACCGGCGACTTGAGACCGACAGACGAGAGCATTGCGCCGTTCACACGCACGCCGTCGAACCAACGAGGGCCTCGGATGTGCAGGTTGGC
>JBEGJS010000088.1:0-3332 GCA_041184485.1 Actinomycetota bacterium
CTTTCAGCATGTCGCGAAGCTCGTCGCGCACGAAGTCTTTGGTTGCGAGCTCATCCATGGCAAGGCGAAGCGCAACGACCTCGCGGGCGAGGTACTCGGTGTCGGCAAGGTTGCGCTCGGCACGCTGGCGGTCTTGCTCAAACTTCACGCGGTCACGGTCATCCTGGCGGTTTTGCGCCAACAGAATCAGGGGAGCGGCATATGACGCCTGCATCGAGAGAATTAGGGTTAGCAGGGTGAAGTTGGTCGCACGCGCGTCGAACTGCCAAGAGGCCGGCATGAGCGAGTTCCAGGTGAGCCAGATCGTGACCACAACGGTCATCCAGATCAAGAAGGAACCCGTGCCCATCGCGCGGGCAAAAGACTCGGATGCGCGGCCGAAGCGCTCCTGGTCGATGCTCAGACGAGGACGAAAGCGGTTGCCGGTGCCGATGGGCGCGTCGAGGCGGTCGCGGGACTTAGCCATTTGGCACCTCCAAGTCATCCTCGGTTCGCCAGTCGTCTGGCAGCAGGTGGTCAAGAACGTCATCAACGGTGACAACGCCGAGCAGGTGGTTTTGCTCGTCAACTACGGGCAGGGCAACCAGGTTGTAGTTGGCGAGGTTTCGGTGAATCACCGAGATGTGCGTGGTCACCTTGATTGGCTCAAGCTCGGTGTCGAGCAGCGAGCCGAGGCGTTCGTGCGGCGGGTGGCGAAGCATCTTCTGAAAGTGCACGACGCCCAGGTAGCGGCCGGTTGGCACCTCGAATGGTGGCAAGGTCACAAACACGGATGCCGCCAGCGCTGGTGCAACGTCTTTGCGGCGAATCAGGGCCATCGCTTCGGCCACGGTGGCGTCTGCCGAACAGATGATTGGCTCGGTTGTCATCAGACCACCGGCGGTGAACTCGTCATACTGCATGAGCATGCGAATGTCGTCGGCTTCTTCTTCGTCCATGAGCTCGAGGATGGCCTCGGTGCGCTCTTCTGGCAGGTTGGCCATGAGGTCGGCTGCGTCGTCTGGCTCCATGAGGTCGAGCACCTCGGCGGCACGCTCGTCGTCGAGCTCGCTCACGATCTCAAGCTGCTCGTCTTCAGGAAGTTCCTCGAGCACGTCGGCCAAACGCTCGTCGTCGAGCTCTTCGGCAACCTCGATCATGCGCTCGTCGGGCAGGTCCATCAGTGCGCTCGCGAGGTCGGCTGGTCGAAGGTCTGAGTAGGTGGCAATCAACTGGGATGCGCTTTGCGCTTCTTCTGACCCCTTGGCTTCTTCTGTTACCTGAGCCCAGGATGCGAACAGCGTGGCACCGCGCGCGAATGGCGAGGCAGAGGTCTTTGGGCGACGCAAGAATAGGTCGCTGACGAGCCAATCCTGGTTCTTGGTCTGCTCAATCGACAGGTCTTCGATGTTTGCCTGGCCGCTGCCGTCGAGCAGGGTGACCTTGCGGCCGAGCATTTCTGCAATTACGCGCACCTCGCGACCGCGCGGGGTGAAGCGACGCAGGTCAATCAGGCCGTTGGTTACTACCTGACCTGGGCTGATCGAGGTGACTCGGCTGATTGGAACAAAAACGCGGCGACGGCCGCTGATCTCAACGACCATTCCGGTCGCGCGGGGAGCGGTCGATTTGCGGTATGCGAGTAGGACGTCGATGACTTTTCCGACGCGGTCTCCCGCTGGGTCAAAGACGCCACAGCCAGCCAGTCTGGCAACGAATACACGGGTAGCGCTCACCCAATCAACCTTAGACCAGAGGTTTAGGTTTGGAAACCCCTAGTTTGGCTCTGCAGAGCCTTAAGCGGGCAGTTCGACTCCATGGATTTAGGTTTTTGCCGCCACTCGAAAAATGTCTGACCACTGGTTCACTATGTCCGAATGCAAAACACTCTCATCCAGGTCGACGACGACCCAAATCCCAAGATGCCCGGTGCCGAAATTCTCGCCACCTTTGACTCCCACGACGATGCCCGCCGCGCGGCCGCCCGCATGATCGAAAATAACTTTCCACCCAGCCAGATCGTTTTGGTGGGCTTTGGTTTTTACATGCTCGAAAAAGTGCGAGGCCCGGGCCATTACGGCAAGGTCGCGCGCGAGTGGGGCACACTCGGTGTCTGTTTCGGTGCCGGCTACGCGTTCACCGCCGGGGGCATTTACATTCCGGCACTGCCGCCCGAGTTCCAACTTGGCGGCAGCGTGCTGGCCTGTTTGATGGTCTTTGGCGGGTTGGGCATGTTGTTTGGCGTTGTGAAGTACTCATTCAAGAAAGACAAGGCCATCATCGACAGCTCCGAGGAGTTCTTTGCAACCAGGTATCGCATCGAAGTGCCACTGAAACACCTTGCGCGAGCTCGAGCAGCGCTCGAATCGGAGGCTGAGACAGTGGATGTCGCCGTGCGAGAATGATTCTCATGGAGAATCAGCGCCGTTCGGGCTTTCGTCAGATGCCTGCGAGTGTTCCGCAGGGTCAGGTGATCGCCGACTTCACCCTCTACCTCGAGGCCGTAGCCTTCGTCGAGCGCATGATCGCAAATGAGTTTCCGCCACAGGCGATTGCCATCGTCGGCTCCGACCTGCGAACCGTCGAGCGTGTTCGAGGTCGCCAGTCTTATGGCAGGGCCGCTCTTTCGGGCATCTACAGCGGAGCCTGGGTTGGCCTGGCCTTCGGCCTGCTTTTCGGCTCCGAACTTGCGACACAGGCTGCTGAACTTGGTCAGGTGGGTTCGCCTCTGGCCGCCTCGGTCTTCTTGGGTGCGGGCTTCGGAATGCTGGTCAACGTGATTCGTCTTTCGCTTGGCTCGCGCAAGCGAAGCTTTATCAGCAACTCAATGGTCGTTGCCAGCAAGTATCAGGTTCAGGTTCCAGAGCACCTGGCAGCCCAGGCGCAGCGCGCGGGCAACACCACGCCCAAGCCAGACGCAGTTTAGGTTCTGGACCCGGGCTAGATGCCCTGGCTCAGTTGAATGATGTTGCCGTCGGGGTCGAATCCGTCGCAGTACCTGCTAGAACCGTGAGTCTGTTCCTGAGCTTCGGCGAAAATCCGGCCAGCCAAACCTGAAACCGCGATTCGAGCCGCGTCGATCGACTTCACCTCAAACACCGGTTTCATCGGGTTCTGTTCGCGCAGCTCGGGAGGGCTCGAAATCTCGCTCGACCACTCGGCGGGCATCCGATGAAGAAGCACACAGCTTGATTCGCTGCACACTTCGACGAACTCTTCAGAGGCATGTTGGAGTCGGCCGTCGAGCAGCCGGCGATAAAACTCGGCGCAGTCGTCAAACCTGTCAACCCAAAGAACGAGTTTTGTCACGCGCCAAACTCCCGATTAGGCCTGAAGTTTGGCCAGCCAGGCCT
>JBEGJS010000089.1:0-10931 GCA_041184485.1 Actinomycetota bacterium
GCCGTAATCGGTCTCGCTGCCCGCCTCGCCCTGGGTCAGGCGCACGGCCTTTCCGTCGGCAACGTCAACGGCTGGCAAAAGTTCTAGGTAGTTCGACACGTGGTTCTTTCTTGGTTCGGGCCGCCGCTGGCGACGACCGGTTCTTGCTAGAGGCTGCCGATCCAGTTGGTCAGCAACTGAATGCCAGCCTGGCCAGATTTCTCGGGATGAAACTGGGTCGCCGTGAGCGGGCCGTTTTCGACCGCAGCGACAAACTTTTGACCGTACTCGGCCCAGGTCACCTGCGGCGCAATGAACGGGGGCTGAACGTCGAGCTCCCAGTTGGTCACGCCGTAGGAGTGAACGAAATAGAACCTCTGGTCTTCGATGCCGGCAAAGAGCTTCGACCCGGATGCTGCCTCAACCTTGTTCCAGCCGATGTGTGGCAGAACCGGCGCCTGCAGCAGGTCGACGGTGCCGGGCCACTGGCCCAGCCCCTCGGTCTCGATGCCGTGCTCGACGCCGTTGGCAAACATCACCTGAAGTCCGACGCAGATTCCCAGGACTGGTCGGCTTGCGGTTAGGCGCTGGTCAATCAGGTCGCCACCGCGCACAGCCTTGAGCTGCTCCATCACCGCGGCAAAGGCACCAACTCCGGGCACCACGAGACCGTCTGCTGCGAGCGCAGCAGAGCGATCCGCGGTGAGTTGAACCTCTGCCCCAGCAACCTGAAGGGCCTTTGCTACAGAGTGAACATTGCCGCTGCCGTAATCGAGTACGACGACGCGGGGTTTGGTCACAGAGCGCCCTTCGTCGAGGGAATGCCCTTGACTCGAGCGTCAGGCTCAACTGCCTTGCGCAGCGCGCGGGCAAATGCCTTGAACTCGGTCTCGGCGATGTGGTGCGGGTCGCGACCGTCGAGCACGGTGATGTGCACGGTGATTCCCGCGTTTAGCGAAATCGCCTCGAAGACGTGACGCACCATCGATCCGGTGAAGTGGCCACCGATCAGGTGAAACTCAAATCCAGCAGGTTCGCCGGTGTGCACAAGGTACGGACGACCTGATACGTCGACAACGGCGCGAACGAGCGCGTCATCTAGTGGAACGGTGGCGTCGCCGTAGCGGCCGATGCCCGCCTTGTCGCCGAGGGCCTGCTTGATTGCCTGGCCGAGCACGATTGCGGTGTCTTCGACTGTGTGGTGCACATCGATGTGGGTGTCGCCGGTGGCCTTGACCTTGAGGTCAATCAGCGAGTGCTTCGAGAAGGCGGTCAAAAGGTGGTCGAAGAAGGGAACCGAGGTTGAGATCTCAGACGCACCGGTGCCGTCGAGGTTGATCGATAGCTCGATGCTCGACTCGGAGGTCGATCGTTGCAGCGCAGCGGTACGACTCATGGAATTGCCTTTCGCCAAAAGCGACATTGGGATTACTTAAAGTTTAGCCCTCGGAGAGGTAGGCCTCTAGGGCGGCAAGAAACGCGGTCGTTTCGTCGGCGGTGCCGGCCGAGACACGTAGGGTTCCAGGAATGCCCATGTTGCGCACGAGGACTCCCCTGGCCAGCAGTGCCTCAAAGGCCTCGGCAGAGTCTTTGAGACCCCCAAACAGGATGAAGTTGGTGTCGGTGCGGAACGGATCCAAACCAAGCGAGACGAGCGCATCGACGATGCGGTCGCGCTGCATCTTGATATCTTCGACGGTCGCGAGAATTTCGTCTGCGTGAGCCAACGCCCCCTCTGCCGCGGCCTGGGTGAAGGCACTCAGGTGGTACGGCAGGCGAACCAGACGCAGGGCGTCGACGACGGCAGGGTCTGCGGCGAGGTATCCAAGTCGGGCACCGGCGAACGCAAAGGCCTTGCTCATGGTGCGACTGATCATCAGGCGTTCGCGGCCGTGCAGCAGGGTGATCGCGCTCGGCTCGCCAGAAGAAGCGAACTCAGCGTAAGCCTCGTCAACCACCAAAATGCCATCGGTCGCCTCGTACGCTGCCTCGATGCAATCGAGGCTCAGCGGGGTTCCCGTTGGGTTGTTTGGCGAGCAGAGAATGACGATGTCTGGCTTGTTCTCGAGAATCGCTGCCCGAATGAGTTCGGGGGTTAGCTCATAGCGTTCGCCGCGACCAGCAGAGATGTATCGAGTGTCGGTTGCCTGGCCGAGCAGGGCATACATGGAGTAGGTGGGGTCAAAGCCTAGAACGCTGCGGCCGGTGCCGCCGAATGCCATGAAAATCTGCTGCAGAACCTCGTTTGAGCCGTTTGCAGCCCAGATGTTTTCGACAGCCAAGTCGTGCCCCAGGTAGCCGGCGAGCGCAGCCCTGAGGTCAACGAACTCCCTGTCTGGGTAGCGGTTGATGTTCAAAACTGCGGCGGCGAGGCGGCCCACGATGTCGAGCGCAGCGGCCTCTGGAATGCGATGGGTGTTCTCGTTGACGTTAAGTGCTACAGGAACGTGCAGCTGGGGTGCGCCGTATGGCTTGCGCCCCTTGAGCGAGTCGCGGATAGGTAGGTCTTCGAGATTTGACACCCGTTAAGCCTACTTTGCGCGGGCTAAGGAAGTGCGAGACGCTGGCCAGGCACCAGATCGCCATCGGTGAGGTTATTGAGGGTGGCCACCCTCGCGATCCACTCTTGCGCGTTCTCGTTTGGGGCAACGCGCTCGGCGATGCTCCATAGGCTGTCGCCGGCCTGAACATTCACATAGGTGAAGTGAGCGGCGACGTGGTCGTTGCTAGCGGTTGCAGACTGACCGGAGACGATGCTGGCACCACCCCAGACTAGGGCGACCAAGATTGCGGCCGCACGGGCCTTCTTGAACCCCTTGCTAGCGGTGATCGGTCTGCGAGCAACCGGCCTGGTTGCCTTTCGCGCTCCGTAAGCTACCTGCTGTGGGTATCCGTTAGTTGCATTGAACTGGGTCATTTTGACCTCTGCCTTTCGCTACTTTTCGAAAATCTTTTTCGAACGCTTGTTCGAATAAGTCCAGTTTAGAAACCCAACCCGACACCTTGTCAAGCAATATTCCTAAAATCTTCGAAAATGTGTTTGATTCTGCGTTGTTTATCGAATAAAGTTTCGATAAGCACCTGGTGATTACTTAACACTGGGGTTCCGACACTTATTAGGTCGTTCGAGAAATCGACGGCACAGAACACCGGAGGCGAACCGTGAGCCAGAAGCCAGAACTGAGTGCCCGCCAGCAGAGCATCCTCGATGCGATCATCGAGTTTCAGCGCGAGAACGGCTACTCGCCCACTCTTCGCGAACTCGGCGACATCGTCGGGCTCGCATCCGTGGCAAGCGTCAAGTACCAGGTTGGCGAACTAGAGCGCGCCGGCTACGTGACCAACAACTCGAACCTCAGCCGCTCGATTACCGTGGTGAGCGAACGCGAGCGCTTCGAAAACCCAGACTTTGCCGGTGCGGCAGACATCACTCGGATTCCGCTGGTCGGCTCAATCGCCGCCGGCACCCCGATCACCGCAGACCAAAACATCGAAGAGTACTTCACCTTGCCAAAGACCCTGGTCGGCAAGAACCCAGAGCTGTTCATGCTCAAGGTCAAAGGAAACTCGATGATTGACGCCGCGATCTGCGACGGCGACTTCGTGGTCTGCAAGCTTCAGCAAACGGCAGAGAACGGCGACATCGTCGCTGCCCTGCTAGAAGACGAGGCCACGGTGAAGACCTTCAAGCAGCGCGATGGCCACACCTGGCTACTCCCCCAGAACTCCACTATGGAGCCGATCCTCGGCGACCACGCGGTAATCATGGGCAAGGTAGTTGCGGTTCTAAGAACCGTCTAGTCGAAGCCGAAACCCTAGTCGCGGGTCGGCAGGCGCTTGGTCGAATACGGCGCTAGATCTGCGGCGAGGTCCGGCTTGGCCATTGCGTGCACGAACGTGCCATCCTCGCGATAATCGAGCTCGATGATTCGCCCATTGAGGTGCAGCCTCGAAACCAACTCACCGTGGTTGTAGGGAATCAGCACCCGCACATCGACATCCGGCTCGGGCAACTCGCTCGCGATTCGGGCCAGCAACTCGTCTAGACCCTCGCCAGAGCGCGAAGACACCTCAACCGCTCGAGGCTCTAGGCCGCGCAACTCGAGCCTGCGCGTCTCGCTCGCGAGGTCAATCTTGTTGAACACCACTAGCTCGCGAATGTCTGCGCCATCGACCTCAGATATCACCTTGCGCACGGTGGCAATCTGGCCCGCCGGGTCTGGGTGACTCGCATCGACTACGTGCAGAATCAGGTCGGAGTCGGCGATTTCTTCGAGAGTCGAACGAAACGCCTCGACGAGTTGGTGCGGCAGGTTGCGCACGAACCCAACGGTGTCGGCGAGCGTATATTCGCGGCCATCGGGCGTCAAGGTCTTGCGCACCGTGGGGTCGAGTGTCGCAAACAGCGCGTTTTCGACCAGCACCCCGGCCTTGGTCAAACGATTTAACAGGGATGACTTGCCGGCGTTGGTGTAACCCGCGATGGCCACGCTCGGCACCGAGTTGCGCTTGCGGTTCATGCGCTTGGTCTCGCGCGCGGGCTTCATGGCGGCAATCTGTTTGCGCAGTTTCGCCATCCTGGTGTTGATTCGGCGGCGGTCGAGCTCGATCTTGGTCTCACCTGGGCCGCGCGAGCCCATGCCGACACCACCAGCCGCCTGACCACCGGCCTGACGCGACATCGACTCACCCCAACCGCGCAGTCGCGGCAGGAGGTATTCGAGCTGGGCAAGTTCGACCTGCGCCTTACCCTCGCGGCTCTTGGCGTGCTGGGCGAAGATGTCGAGAATCACGGCGGTGCGGTCGATGACCTTGACCTTGATGACCTCTTCGAGTGCACGGCGCTGGCTCGGGGCCAGCTCGGTGTCGGCGATAACCGTGTCGGCCCCCGTCTCTGCCACCAGTTCGCGCAACTCCTGAGCCTTGCCCTTGCCGAGGAACGTGGCTGGGTCTGGGGTCGAGCGCCGTTGCAGCAGCCCGTCGAGCACCTCTGCACCCGCGGTCTCAGCGAGCGCCGCGAGCTCCCTGAGCGAGTTCTCTGACTCGAGCAGCGAGTTGTCGCCGGTGATGCCGATCAAGAGAACGCGCTCAAGGCGAACCTGTCGGTACTCGACCTCGCTGATGTCTTCGAGTTCGGTCGAGAGTCCCGCCACGCGACGCAGCGCCTGGCGCTCCTCGAGCTCCATCTGGTCGCCGTCGTGGTCTTGGTGTCCGTGGGTGTCTGCGGCCCCGAGTGCCGCAGCTCGCTCACCACGCCGCAGGATGCGATCGATGGTGTCCTGGGTGGCCGCTATTGGCTGCTCGGCATCCCCTTCGGGGCGGTCTGGCGAAGTCATCAAGGTAACCATACTTGCCGAATCTGTAATACTCTTTGGCTATGTCTGCCGAGCACTATTTTTCGGAGACCCCCGCAACCGAGTTCAAAGCGCGCGAAATAGAAATCAGCCTTGATGGGCAGCGAGTGCGCGTAACTACCGCCGGAGGTGTCTTCAGCCCAGAGCACCTCGACACCGGAACCGCGGTGCTGCTAGAGCACCTCGACGAGGTTCCCGCGGGCGGCAACATCCTTGATATCGGCTGCGGTTGGGGGCCGATTGCGCTGGCGATTGCCGCCCGAAGCCCCAAGTCCACTGTCTGGGCGATCGATGTGAACGACCGCTCTCGCCAGCTAACCGAAACCAACGCAAAGCGCCTCGGCCTGTCGAACATCAAGGTCTGTGCGCCAGACGAGATTCCCGAGGATGTTCGGTTCAGCGGCATCTGGTCGAACCCACCGATTCGTGTTGGCAAGGCCGAGTTGCACGGCATTCTGCTGAAGTGGCTGCCGCGGCTGGCAGAGTCGGGCGAGGCATGGCTCGTGGTGCAAAAGAACCTTGGCGCCGATTCATTGCTTCGCTGGATGCAGGCAGAGCTGCCTAAGGATCTGGTCAGCGACCGGGTAGATTCGTCGAAGACCTTCAGGGTGCTTCGGGTGCGCAACCGCGCCTAGAGCTCGAAGACGCCGTCGTAGACGAGGTTTGCCGCACCGCTAAGGCCAACGTGCTCGCCCTCTTCTGTCGCGAACATTCGAACGCCCAAAGTGCCGCCTGGCACGGATACCTGCCACTGGTTGGGCGCATCCTTGCCGATTAGGCTGCGGGTTGCGAGGGCGGCCGCGCAAATACCAGTGCCGCAACTCAGCGTCTCGCCGACACCGCGCTCGTGCACTCGCATCGCGATGCTGGCCACGCCGTTTTTGATCATTGGATCAGCAGGCACCACGAACTCAACGTTGGCGCCGTCGGCCGGCTGCGGGTCGAGTTTGGGGGCAATCGAAAGGTCTAGGTTGCCGAGTTCATCCGAGTCTGCGAGCACCACGACCAGGTGAGGGTTGCCGACGTTGATGCCGATGCCCGGGCGCGCCACGTCGAGCTTGTTGGCGTGCACGAGGGTCTCGTCTGGCTCGAGGCGCCAGCGACCCATGTCGACCGCGAATCCGCTCATGTTGCGCTGAACGTCTTTGACGCCGGCTCGGGTGGCGACCGCCAGGGTCTCGCCGTCGCCCAGGCTGACGTGGCCCTTTTCTGTCAGGTAGCGAGCGAACACTCGCACTCCGTTGCCGCACATCTCGGCGATCGAGCCGTCGGCGTTGTAGTAGTCCATGAACCACTCGGCTTCTGGTGCTTCTTCGAGCACGGCGCGGCCCGCAAGCAACGACTCGCTGCGGATGACCCGAATGACGCCGTCGGCGCCGATGCCAAAGTGGCGGTCGGTCAGGGTCTGAATCTGCTTGGCGGTTAGCTCGTTTTCGCCGCGCGGGTCGAAATAGAGCACGAAGTCATTGCCTGTGCCCTCACCCTTGGTGAACTCGAGTTTTGCCATGCATCAAGCCTAAAACTTCTCGAGGTAATCGAACACCAGGGCCCGCGCCTGCTGGCTCAGGTCTTGCTGCTGGTAATCGAGCCAGTTGATGCGATCGTCGCGCCTAAACCAAGACATCTGGCGTCGGGCGTAACGCGAGGTGAGCTGGGCCGTGGTGGCGATTGCCTCATCCTGGCTGATGGTGCCGTCGAGCTGGGCTAGAGCCTGCGCGTAGCCGATGGCGCGACTTGCCGTCTTGCCGTGCCGAATGCCGGCCGGAATCAAGGCCTCAACCTCGGCGACAAGCCCCTGCTGCCACATCTTTTCGACTCGCTGGTTGAGGCGTTGCACGAGGTGCGCGCGTTCTGAGTTGAGGCCGATTTCGAGCACCGGCTGCCACGACTCTGGCTTCTCTGGCAGGGCGGCGGCGAATGGCTTGCCGGTCAGGCGCACGATCTCTAGCGCGCGCACCACTCGGCGCGGATTCAGCGGGTCGACGCGACTTGCGGCACTCGGGTCGAGAGCCGCGAGGTCGGCGTGCAGCGCGACGGATCCTCGGGACTCCAGGTCGGCCTCGAGCTCGGCCCTGAGTTCGTCATCGTGGCCAGGAAACTCAAATGTGTTGAGCACCGACGCCACGTAGAGCATCGAGCCACCGCACAGAATTGGCACCACTCCCCTTGCCTGCAGGTCTTCGATGAGCGGGCGGGCGATGCGCTGGTACTCCGCCGCGGTCGATTCATCCGTGATTTCTAGGATGTCGATGAGGTGATGCGGCACGCCTTCGCGCTCGGCCTGGTCTAGTTTGGCCGTGCCTATGTTCATGCCTCGATAAAACTGCATCGAGTCGCAGTTGATGATTTCGGCTTGGATTCCCTGGCCAGCCAGCTCGTGAGCGAGGCCTATTGCGAGATTGGACTTTCCTGTGCCGGTTGGACCAACCACCGCTAGCAGTCGAGTCATTTTGCGCTGCGGATGGCGGGCAGGCCCAGATTGACTCCCGCTGCGCCGCCAGCAGTGGTCGTGGCGCCGGTCGCCGGCACACCGCAGGACTTCGCTTGCGCGCGATCCCAGGCGTCGCCCGCGATGGTGCGTCGAACCAAGTAGCCGCCTGGCTCTGAGGTGGCATCGGCAAGCAAGTGGTATGGCGCTGCGCCGGTCACCTTGACGGTCACGATGTCGCCAGGGCGAGGAATCTCTGCTCCCGCTGGCAATTCAAAGTGCACTAGTCGGTTGTCGCGGGCACGGCCAGACATGCGGTTGGTGGCGGCGTCTTTGCGACCCTCGTTGGTGGCAACGAGCAGTTCAACCGTCGTGCCGATTTGGGCCTGATTCTCGCGCCAGGCGATCTCGTTAACCTTAGCGAGCAGACGCTCGTAACGCTCCTGCACGACCTCTTTTGGCAGTTGGTCTGGCAGTTCTGCCGCTGGGGTGCCCGGGCGCTTGGAGTACTGAAAGGTGAACGATGCCGCGAACCTTGACTCTTCGGCCACGCGCATGGTCTCAAGGAAGTCTTCTTCGGTCTCGCCGGGGAACCCGACGATGATGTCGGTGGTGATCGCAGCGTCTGGCATTACGGCGCGCACCCTATCGAGAATGCCAAGGTACTTTTCGCTGCGATACGAGCGACGCATTTCCTTGAGAATGCGGTCGCTGCCCGACTGCAGGGGCATGTGCAGCGATGGCATCACGTTGTGAGTCTCTGCCATGGCGGCGATGACGTCATCGGTAAAGGCCGCAGGGTGAGGGCTGGTGAAGCGAACGCGCTCGAGGCCTTTGATCTCGCCACAGGCTCGCAAGAGCTTCGCAAATGCGCCTTTGTCGCCAAACTCGACTCCGTAGGTGTTGACGTTTTGACCGAGCAGTGTGACCTCGATCACGCCATCGGCGACGAGTGCCTCGATTTCGGCCAGAATCTCACCTGGTCGGCGATCTTTCTCTTTGCCGCGAAGGCTCGGCACGATGCAGAACGTGCAGGTGTTGTTGCAACCAACCGAGATTGAGACCCAGCCGGCGTAGGTCGAGTCGCGCTTGGTTGGCAGGTTGCTCGGAAAAGTCTCGAGCGATTCGAGAATCTCGACTTGGGCGTCGGCGTTGTGCCTCGCACGCTCGAGCAGTGCGGGCAGCGAGCCAATGTTGTGGGTGCCAAAAACGACGTCGACCCAAGGCGCTTTAGCCACGATTGTCTCGCGGTCTTTCTGGGCCAGGCAGCCACCCACGGCAATCTGAAAGTCTGGGTCTGCCTCTTTGCGAGGAACCAGCTGCCCGAGGTTGCCATAGAGACGATTGTCGGCGTTCTCGCGCACGGCGCAGGTGTTGAAGACAATCAAGTTCGCTTCGCCAGCGACACCTTCGACGTAGCCTGCTGCCTCGAGCAGGCCTGTGATGCGCTCGGAGTCGTGCACATTCATCTGGCAGCCGAAGGTCTTGACCTCGTAGGTGCGCGGTTGGGTGATTGTCATTAGGAGTCTAATTTTAGGGCTTCAGCCTCTGCGACCTTAATCGAGGCAAAGACAACCCCGGATGCGTAGCCCTTGCGGCTCAAGAACCCGACGAGTCGCCGCCGCACCACCTCGGGTGGCAGGCCGCCCAACTGTCGAAGGCGCTTGATTGCCAACTCGGTGGCGGCCTGCATCTCGGCCTCGGCGTCTATCGGCTCGAGCACGCGCTCGATGATCTCGGCAGCCACGCCTTTTTGCGCGAGCTCGCGCCGAATCGCCGACCTGCTCACCTTTTTGATCGAGCGACGGGCGGCGACGAGGGTCTCGGCAAACGCAAGATCATCGATCAACCCAACCTCGATGAAGCGTTGGATGATTGGCTCGAAAACCTCTTCGGGAATCTCGCGCTTGACCATCACCTCGCGAAGTTGATGCGCCGACTTAGCCGCCCTAGCCAACTGGTGAAGCAACACGTTGCGCGCGCGTTGCTCCAGTCGCTCGGGCGACATGGTTCGCTCTCGCTTTTCGCCGGACTCACGTGATCGTTTGGCGCGATAAGGCCTAGAGGGCGAAAAGTCCGAGGATGTGTCCTCGGGCTCGCCGCCCTCTAGGTAAAGCTCTTGGCTAATCTTTAGCCTGCGTTCGCTGCCTTAGGCGGCAACTCTGCCTTGACCGGATCAGCTTCTGCCTCGACTGGCAGGTCGGCAACGGCTCGAGGAACCCCGATGCCGAGCTTGGTCTTGATCTTCTTCTCGATCTCGTCGGCCATCTTTGGATTGGCCAGCAGGAACGAGCGGGCGTTCTCTTTGCCCTGACCCAACTGCTCGCCATCGTAGGTGTACCACGCGCCGGACTTCTTGACGATGTCTTGCTCGACACCGAAGTCGATCAGGCCGCCCTCACGAGAGATTCCGACCCCGTAGAGGATGTCGAACTCTGCCTGCTTGAAAGGTGCGGCCATCTTGTTCTTGACGACCTTGACCCTGGTGCGGTTTCCGACTGCATCGGTGCCGTCTTTCAGGGTCTCGATGCGACGGATGTCTAGGCGAACCGAAGCGTAGAACTTCAGCGCCTTTCCACCGGCGGTGGTCTCTGGGCTACCGAAGAACACGCCGATCTTCTCGCGAAGCTGGTTGATGAAGATCATTGTGGTGCCGGTGTTGTTTAGGGCTCCGGTTAGCTTGCGCAGCGCCTGCGACATCAGTCGAGCCTGAAGACCAACGTGAGAGTCACCCATCTCGCCCTCGATTTCGGCCTTAGGAACCAGGGCGGCAACCGAGTCGATGATGATGATGTCGATCGAACCCGAACGAATCAGCATGTCGGCAATCTCAAGCGCCTGTTCGCCTGTGTCTGGCTGCGAGACAAGTAGCGCGTCGGTGTCGACGCCAAGCTTCTTTGCGTACTCAGGGTCGAGTGCATGCTCGGCATCGATGAAGGCTGCGTAGCCGCCCGACTTTTGCACATTGGCGATAGCGTGGAGGGCCAGCGTGGTCTTTCCGGATGACTCTGGGCCGTAGATCTCGACGATTCGACCCTTAGGTAGGCCGCCGATGCCGAGAGCGACATCCAAGGCGATGGAGCTGGTCGAGATTGCCTCGATTGGAGCACGCTCGTCGCTGCCGAGGCGCATGATCGTGCCCTTGCCGAATTGACGGTCGATCTGCGCGA
>JBEGJS010000090.1:0-2668 GCA_041184485.1 Actinomycetota bacterium
AAGAACAAGTACGGCACCCCGCGCAAGCCGGTCGAGGCCGCGTTGGCCGCCGGCAAGTCGGTCATCCTAGAAATCGACATTCAAGGTGCTTGGCAGGTGCGTGATTCGATGCCAGAGGCAAGGTTGATCTTCATTCAGCCGCCATCCTGGGATGAACTGGTTCGCCGCCTAACCAGTCGCGGCACCGAGAGCGACGCCGAGCAGGCCGTGCGACTCGAAACCGCCAAGGCCGAGCTAGCCGCCGCCGACAAATTCGATTTTCAGGTTGTCAACGACGAGGTAGCCGAATGCGCCGCCGCTGTCGTAAACTTGATTCAGGCTTAGTCGCGCGTCTCGCGACCATCAAACGAAAGTTGCAAGCAGATGTCAGTAAAACTTGAGGGTATTGTTTCGCCCGCCATCGACCGTCTAATGGCCAAAGAAGACGACCAGCAGCACAAGATGACCAAGTACGGTCTGGTGATTTTCGCGTCCAAGCGAGCACGTCAGATCAACGACTACTACTCGTCGCTGCAAGACGGCAGCCTGTTCAACGTCGTAGGCCCACTGGTGGACGCAACCACCGAAGAGAAGGCCCTCACCATCGCAATGCGTGAGATCGACCAGGACAAGCTCGAGCTGCACGCAGCCACCGAATAACACCTCGGCCAGAGCCTCTGCGAAATGCTCGTAGTTCTAGGCGTCACCGGCGGAATCGCAGCCTATAAGGCAACCGCGATCATTCGCTTGCTGACCGCCGCGGGCCACCAGGTCAAGGTCGTGCCAACCCAAAACGCACTGCGTTTCATCGGCGCGACCACGCTCGAGGCACTCTCGCACCACGCGGTAGACCCAGACCTTTACACCGATGTCGAGTCGGTCAAGCACGTCGAACTCGGGCAGTCTGCCGACCTCGTAATCGTTGCCCCAGCCACCGCCAGTTTTCTAGCCCGGATGGCCTCCGGCGTTGCCGACGATCTGCTCGGCAACACCATCTTGGCGACTCGCGCCCCCGTTCTCGTTGCCCCGGCCATGCACACCGAAATGTGGCAAAACCCAGCCACGCGCGCCAACGTTGAGACCCTGCGCGAGCGAGGCGTCACGGTGCTCGAGCCTGCGGTCGGCCGCCTGACCGCCGAGGACGTCGGCCCGGGGCGCCTGCCGGAGCCCGAAGACATCGTTGCCGCGGCGCTGGCCCTCGCCGGCCCAGGCGACCTGCGCGGCAAGCGCATCCTGGTCACCCTCGGCGGCACCCAAGAGCCCATCGACCCGGTTCGCTACATCGGCAATCGCTCTAGCGGAAAACAGGGTCTGGCCATCGCGCGCGAGGCTCGCCAGCGCGGCGCAGAGGTGCACGTCATCGCCGCAAACGTCGACTTCACTGATTCCTTCGCCAAGGTGACCCGCGTGGCTTCTGCAGCCGACCTCGAGAAGGCCGTGCTCGCCTCGATTCACTCGACCGACGCCCTGGTGATGTGCGCCGCGGTCGCCGACTACCGCGTCGATTCGATCAGCGACGTCAAACTCAAGCGCGGTCACCTGGGCGAGCGTTTGCAGCTGAGTTTGGTCGCGAATCCCGACATCCTCGCTCTAGCGAATGCCACCATCAAGCGCGAGAACCTGCGCTGCGTCTCTGTTGGATTCGCCGCCGAGACGAGTTCTGGCGAGCAGTTGCTGAGCTACGCCAAGGGAAAGCTCGAATCCAAGGGTTGCGACCTGATCGTTGCCAACGATGTTTCTGACGGTGCGGTCTTTGGCGCCGAGAGCAACTCGGTGACCATCCTGGCCAAGGATGGCGCTCTCGCCACCGCCTCTGGGGGCAAGGCTAAGGTTGCCACCGCCGTCGTCGACGCCCTGGCAAAACTGCTCTAAACCACTCTCGGCGTCAGATCTCGTCACAGGCCAAATAGCTGTCGCCGGCGCGTTTACACTTGACTAGTTATGAGCGAATTGCGACTTTTTACTTCAGAATCCGTCACCGAAGGCCACCCAGACAAGATCTGTGACCAGGTGAGCGACACCATCCTCGATGCTCTTTTGGCAGAGGACCCAAACGCTCGCGTTGCCGTCGAAACCATGGTGACCACGGGTCTCGTGCACGTCGCCGGCGAGGTGACCACCGAAGCCTACGTAGAGATTCCCGACCTGGTTCGTCGCAAGGTTCAAGAGATCGGCTACACCTCTTCTGACATCGGTTTCGATGGCAAGAGCTGCGGCATCTCGGTTAGCATCGGCGCCCAGTCGCCCGACATCGCACAGGGCGTCGACAGCGGCATCGAGGTTCGCGAGGGCGAGTCGGCCGACCCGCTAGATCGACAGGGCGCGGGTGACCAGGGGCTCATGTTCGGTTACGCCACCAACGAGACCAAGACCTTCATGCCAACCGCGATTCACCTCGCGCACCGCCTCAGCGAGCGCCTCGCCGAGGTTCGCAAATCGGGCGAAATCGACTTTCTTCGCCCCGATGGCAAGACCCAGGTAACCATCGGGTTCGAGGGCGACATTCCAAAGACCATTGACACTGTGGTCGTTTCGACCCAGCACAACCCCGGCATCGACCTCGCCGACATTCGCGCCGCGGTCGCCGCGCTGGTTATCGAGCCGATCCTGGCTTCGTCGGGGCTCGACTACGGCTCAGTTCGCCAGCTGATTAACCCGACCGGCAACTTCGTTATCGGCGGCCCAATGG
>JBEGJS010000091.1:0-3415 GCA_041184485.1 Actinomycetota bacterium
AGCGACCGAGTCGCCGTCATGAGCAAGGGCAAGATCGAACAAATCGACACCCCGGATGTCCTCTACAGCGCCCCGGCCAGCTCGTTCGTAGCGTCGTTCGTGGGCAATATGAACCGAATTCCTGCGCAGTTCGATGGCAAGCACGCTCACCTGCTCGGTGGCAAGGCCAAGGTCTCGAACACCGATTCCACGGTGGCCGCCTCGGTGGTCGCCCTGGTTCGCCCAGAGAACATTCGCCTCTTCAAGCCGGCCCAAAATGCCAAGGCAGTTGCCGACGCAACCGTGATCAACCGTTCGTTTCTCGGCCCAGTCTCGCAGGTAACCGCGCGCACCACCGACGGCCATGTGGTTTCGGCCCTGCTGCCGACGGCCGACACCGGCGACCTGCACGCGGGTGATGCCGTTGCCATCGAGTTGCTAGCAAAACAGATCATGATTGAGGCCTCGAATGCCTAAGACCAACGAGCAGCGCATCGAGATGGTGCGCGAGGCCAACGCCCACGGAATCGCGACCACCCGCCTCGAGCTCAAGGCTGGCGAGCCGGTACTCGGCGAGAACCCAGACATCACCCAGGTGCTCGCGACTTTCATTCACTTCAGCGACATCCACGTTTGCGACACCCAGTCGCCGGCCCGCCTCGAGTTTCTCGACCGTCTCGCCGACCCCGACCACCCGATGCAGCCAATCGTCAAATACATCGGCACCTACCGCCCGCAGGAGTTTCTGAGCGTTCAGGTCGCCGAGTCGATGGTTCGCGCCGCCAACGAGATCGAGATGGGTCCGCTCGCTGGCGGCCGCATCGACGCCGTCATAGTCACGGGCGATGTCACCGACAATGGCCAGCACAACGAACTCACCTGGTACAAAACCATCATGGATGGCGGTCGCATTCACCCGACCAGCGGCGACATCCACGGTCAGTTCGATGGCCCGGCTAGCCCGAAGGCCGAAACCTGGGACACCCACTATTACCACCCAGACTTTGCCCCGGATGGCGTCGACGAAGACCGCCCGAAGTCGCTCTTTGGTGTGCCTGCATTTCCTGGCCTGCTCCAGGCTTCGCGAAACCCGTTCGTTGCCGAGGGTCTGAAGCACCGCTGGTTTGGCATCCACGGCAATCACGATGCCCTGCTGCAGGGCGTTGCTGTGCCTAACGACTACGTGAGCGACCTTGTCGTTGGCAACCAGAAGCTCGATCGAATGAGCGCCACCGCAAACCTGCAGGAGTTCTTCGGTCACTTCGGCGAGGTTGGCCCTGCAACTTATGGAAACCCGAGCGACATCGACACCCGCACGGTTGCTGCTGATCAGGCTCGCCGTTTCACGCAGATCGAAGACTGGGTCAACATTCACACCAAGTGCGGCCACGACCACGGTCTCAACGGCAACCCCGACGACCAGGCCTATTTCGCACGTGACATCACAGATTCGGTTCGCCTGATTGCGCTAGACACCGTGAATGCTCACGGCGGATGGCAGGGTTGCATCGATCAGGCCCAGTTCGCGTGGTTGCGCGAGACACTTGAGGCGTCACGCGGCAAATACGTTGTGTTGGCAAGCCATCATCCGTTGCAGGATTTGTTTAACGGCTATGCACCGGAGGGGGTTGCAGCTCCGGTGCTCAAGGATGAAGTCTTTGCGCTGCTAGTGCAGCACCGAAACGTGGTGTTGTGGGCGAGTGGTCACGTGCACGACAATCACGTTGAGCCGGCGGTTGCGCCGAATGGGCAGCTGAGTTTTTGGCAGGTTCGTGCCGCTTCTCTTATTGATTGGCCGCAGCAGGGCCGCACGATCGAGATCGTCCGAGCTGCCGATGGTCGCATTGCAATCGGCACGGTGGTCATCGATCACGCTGCCCCGCTCAACTTTGCCGCCGATGAAGACTGGCTCAGCGACCCGGTGGCGTTGGCTGGGGCATCGCGATTGATCGCCGCCAACGATTGGCAGCGTCAGGGCGAGGACCCCAACTTTGACGAGTGGACAGGCTCTGTTGAGGACCGCAACCGCTGGTTGTGGCTCGAAGACCCGCTAGCTTAGAAACTCGGCCGAGACCTCGCGCGCGAGGTCGATCTGGTGGCTGGCAAGCGCGTTGGTCACGACCTTGAGCGCGATCGGCTTGAGGTTTGGCTTGACCTCCTCTGCCTGCCCGGCCATCAGCAGCGCATAGTTGGCGCGGGCCAAGGCGCGAGCGTCGGGCGAGCCATCCATGCTGGTCTTGCCGAGCTTGGCAGCAGACTTGGCCAGCACCGTCACCTGCTCGAACTGTCCCAGCTTGGCCAGCGCCACGGCGCGGTCGGCTTGGGCCCCCGCGAACCAGGGCTGGGTGTTGGCGAATGGCGAGTCGAGCACCACTCGGTTCATTTCGGCAACCTGGGCCCAGTCCTCGGTTTCGTAGGCGATGATTCCGAGGCTCAGGTAGATCGAGGTCTCGAGCACGACGTCGCTGAGGGCTCGCGCACGAATCAGCGCCTTCTCCAACTGAATCTTGGCGTCGAGCGTGTTGCCCTCGGCAAAGTATGTGATCGAGAGCGCCGCCACCGCATCCGCCGCATTTGCCGCGAGCTTGAGAGAGTCCATGAGCGGAATGATCTGAAGCAGCAGCTCGCGCGCCTCCTCGGTTCGACCAACCCCGCTAAGGGCCTTGGCATATAGGTGGTCGACTTTCAGCTGGTGCTTGCGCTCGCGCCCGGGGTTCTCGTACTCCTTGATTTCTTCGAGCACGGTCAAGGCCTCACCCTCGCGACCGAGCTCGATCAGCAGCTCGGCCATGAGGTACTTGCTGCGCTCAATCTCGCCCTCGGCCTCAAAGTAGGTCGCGAGCCCATTACTCTCGGATGCCAAGTCGAGGCCATCCTGGTAGCGACGCAGGTTGCGCAGGGCAATCGCCTTCTCGTTGGTCAGGGCGGGCAAGAAGTTGCCTGGGTCGTTGTCGCGGGCCTCGGCGATGGCCGGGTCTAGCGCCACGATGGCATCCTCGTTGCGGCCCATTTTGCGCAGCAGACGGCCATATTCAAGACGGATGATGGTCTGAAACGGGTAGTTGACCTCTGCCGCAATCGTGAGCGCCTGGCCCATGAGGTTTGCGGCTTCGGTGATCTCCTCGGCGTTGCGCATGCAGCGACCCTTAAAGAACGTGCAGTCGATCTCGATGTCTGAGCGCGAGGCCGCACGGGCAAAGTCGATTGCCTGACCGTAGCCGGCCGCAGCAGCGTGCCAGTTGCGTGGGTGGCAGTGAGCGAAGCCGATCGCGATCGACGCATAGGCTGCGCCGGTCATGTCACCGTTGGTGATAAACAGGTCGAGCGCGGTGTCATAGAACACGAGCGCCTTGGCCCAGTCGCGGTGCACAACCTCGCGGCCGGCTCGCATCAGTTCGTGGGCCTTGCCCTGGTTGGTGGTGCTGCGTGCGATGCG
>JBEGJS010000092.1:0-3956 GCA_041184485.1 Actinomycetota bacterium
CCTTGATCTGGTCGATGGTGACCTCGGTCTTCGAGACGAGGGTGAGGTCGGTGATCGAACCGGTTGGAACTGGCACGCGAAGGGCGAAGCCGTCGAGCAGACCCTTTAGCTCCGGCAGAACTAGGCCGATTGCCTTGGCTGCACCGGTCGACGAAGGCACGATGTTAATGCCGGCGGCACGGGCGCGACGCAGGTCGCTGTGTGGGCCATCCTGCAGGTTCTGGTCTGCGGTGTAGGCGTGCACGGTGGTCATTAGACCGTTGACGATGCCGAAGTTGTCGTTGAACACCTTAGCCAGTGGAGCGAGGCAGTTGGTGGTGCACGATGCGTTCGAGATGATGTGGTGGTTGGCTGGGTCGTACAGGTGGTCGTTCACACCGAGCACGAAGGTGCCGTCTTCGCCGGTTGCAGGAGCCGAGATGAGAACCTTCTTGGCGCCAGCGTCGATGTGCTTCTGAGCATCAACGGCGTTGGTGAAACGGCCGGTCGACTCGATGACGATGTCGACGCCGAGGTCGCCCCATCCGAGGTTTGCTGGGTCGCGCTCTGCGAGAACCTTGATGACGTTGCCGCCGACGATGATGTTCTGGCCATCAACGGTGACCTCCTGTGGCAAACGACCGGTAACCGAGTCGTACTTCAGCAGGTGAGCGAGACCCTTAGGGTCGCTGAGGTCGTTTACTGCAACGATTTCGAGGTCGGTACCCTTGGCAAGTTCTGCACGAAGGTAGTTGCGTCCGATACGGCCGAAGCCGTTAATTCCAACACGAGTAGCCACTTGTTCTCCCGGAGTTAAGCGCCGCAAAACGACGCGGTTTTTGAAGGGGGTTTTGCTAGTTGTTTTGCACGCGGCGCTGGGTGAAAAAACTCCTTTTAGACTAGCAGTAGACCGCCAGTTTTGCCGCGAGCCGCCTCGAATCGCTCGGTCA
This sequence comes from Actinomycetota bacterium, assembly GCA_041184485.1. Lineage (GTDB taxonomy): Bacteria > Actinomycetota > Actinomycetes > Actinomycetales > Microbacteriaceae > Rhodoluna. Next base: position 930 of record JBEGJS010000092.1, read on the forward strand.
CATCTGCCCACGAAACGATGTTCCAGAAGGCCTTGACGTAGTCGCCCTTGACGTTCTGGTAGTCGAGGTAGAAGGCGTGCTCCCACATGTCGAGCATCAGCAGCGGAATGGTTCCGGTAGCGATGTTTCCCTGCTGGTCGTAGATCTGCTCGATGATGAGCTTCTCGCCTAGGGCGTCCCATGCCAAGAAGGCCCAACCCGAACCCTGGATGCCCAGTGCGGTGGCCGAGAAGTGCGCAACGAAGGCTTCAAACGAGCCGAAGAACTCGTCGATTGCGGCTGCGAGCTCGCCGACCGGCTTGTCGCCGCCCTCTGGCGAGAGGTTGCGCCAGAAGACGCTGTGGTTTACGTGTCCGGCCAGGTGAAAGGCCAGGTCTTTCTGAAGCTTGTTGATGTTGGCGAAGTCGTTCTTTTCGCGGGCCTCTGCCATCTGGTCTAGGGCTGCGTTGGCGCCGTTGACGTATGCCAGGTGGTGCTTATCGTGGTGCAGTTCCATGATCTTGCCCGAGATGTGCGGTGCGAGTGATCCGTAGTCGTAGGTGAGGTCTGGAAGTACGTACTTGCCCATTTTTAGCTCCTTGATTCTGGCGGTTATTTGACTCTAGTCGCGAGTCGAAGTGGATTATTCCTCGTCGTCCGGGATGAACGCATCGGTGGCAGGGATGCCCAATTCCTCGGCCTTTTTATCGGCCATGGCGAGCAGGCGGCGGATGCGACCGGCGATCGCATCCTTGGTCATTGGTGGGTCAGACAGGTGCCCGAGCTCATCGAGGCTGGCCTGCTTGTGCTGAAGGCGCAGCTGACCCGCATACTGCAGGTGATCGGGAATGTCATCGCCGAGGATCTCGAGGGCGCGAGCGACCCGAGCACCGGCGGCGACGGCCGCCTGGGCCGAGCGGCGCAGGTTGGCGTCGTCGAAGTTGGCCAGTCGGTTCGCGGTGGCGCGCACCTCGCGGCGCAGGCGCATTTCTTCCCAGCGCAAGACCTGCGAGTGTGCGCCAATCTGGGTGAGCATCGCGGCGATTGCCTCGCCCTCGCGAATGACAACGCGATGCACGCCGCGAACCTCACGCGCCTTGGCCGAGACGCCGAGCCTGCGGGCCACACCAACAAGGGCCATGGCGGCCTCGTTGCCGGGTGCGGTGATCTCGAGAGCCGCGCTGCGACCTGGGTCGGTCAGCGAGCCGTGAGCCAAAAAGGCCCCGCGCCAGACTGCCTTGGCTTCGTCTAGCGAGCCAGAAACCAGGATGGCGGGTAGCCCGCGAACCGGGCGTCCGCGGGTGTCTAGCAGGCCGGTCTGGCGGGCCAGAACCTCGCCCTGCTTGAGCACGCGCACGTGGTAGGCAGAGTGCTTACGGATGCCGCTGGGCGAAATCACAGCGATCTCGCTCTCGACGTTGAATACCTCGGCGAGATCCTTGCGCACGCGCTTGGCTACCTGAGCGGTGTCGACCTCGACCTCGACGACCACCTGGCCGCCAACGATGTGCAGGGCCCCGCAGAAACGCAGGATGGTCGCCAGTTCGGCGACTCGCACCGAGCTCTTGGCTATCTCGATGCGGGCTAGTTCGTCTTTAACGTCGGCGGTAAGAGCCAATGTCATTCCTTTCCGAGGTCTCGGTGCTTGACGCTCACCGAAATGTCTAGTGCGGCCCGTTCTAGCTCGGCCGCGATTCTCTTTGCCACTGCAACCGAGCGGTGCTTGCCGCCCGTGCAACCGATGGCGATGGTCGCATAACGCTTGTTTTCTGTGAGGTATCCGCGCAGCACGGGAATCAGCGCGGCCACGTAGTTTTTGACGAACTCCTCGGCGCCGGGCTGCGAGAGCACGTAATCGGCGACCGGCTGGTCTTCGCCGTTGAATGGGCGAAGCGACTCGTTCCAGAACGGGTTTGGCAAGAAGCGCATGTCTGCGACGTGATCGGCGTCGGATGGCAGGCCGTACTTGAATCCGAACGACATCACGTTAACCCGAAGCTTGCTGACGTGAGCAAGAGAGAACTCGTCTGCGATGCGGTTCGAAAGCTGGTGCACGTTTAGTTCGCTGGTGTCTAGGATGATGTCTGCCGAGTCACGCAGATTGGCGAGCGCCAGGCGTTCGGCGTGAATGCCATCGAGGATCGTGCCATTGCCCTGCAGCGGGTGCGGGCGACGAACGTTTTCGAATCGCTTCACCAGCGGGCCATCCTGGGCATCCAAGAAAAGAAGCCTCTGATTGGCAACCCTGCCGCGCAGCGCGATCAGGCTGTCGTGCAGCTGGGCAAAGAACTCACCACCGCGCACGTCAATGATCACGGCGAGCTTAGGCAGCGGGCTGGTGGCCATGGTGAACAGGTCTGCGATGGGGCCGAGCATCTGCGGCGGAAGGTTATCGACGACATACCAGCCGAGGTCTTCGAGGGCATTGCCAACGGTCGAGCGACCAGCACCAGACATGCCCGTGACGACAAGCAACTCGTGCTTTTGGTCGACGGTCATCGGCGCTCCTGTTTTTGTGGGTCAACCTACTTTAACTAATCGCGACACGCCGAAGAGCCGATTTATTGAGTTCGTAACATTCGCTTTAGATTGCGTCGATTATTTGGTTGGCGAGAATCGGCCCGATTCCGGCGACCTGGGCGATTTCGTCGGCAGACGCTAGCTTGAGTCGCTTGACCGAACCGAAGTGCCGCAGCAGCGCAGCCACCCGCTTTTCGCCCAATCCAGGCACCTCTTGAAGCTTGCTCGCGACGCTCTTGTTGCGGGTCTTGCGCTGATAACTAATGGCAAATCGGTGGGCCTCGTCGCGAATGCGTTGCAGCAGAAACAGTTCGTCGGTTGCGCGACCGAAGATGACCGGGTAGTCATCGCCCGGCTTCCAGATCTCTTCGAGGCGCTTGGCGATACCGGCTACCGCGATGTCGTCAATGCCGGAGTCACGCAGCGCTCGGGCCGCGGCGTTCACCTGCGGCTGGCCGCCGTCGATCAGCAGCAGGCCGGGCCGATAAGAGAACTTCTGCAGCGACTCCCCCGCCTCATCGTCCGAAA
>JBEGJS010000093.1:0-8802 GCA_041184485.1 Actinomycetota bacterium
CTCGTTGGTGAGGCAGATTTGATAAACGTCTCCTCGCCGAATGTGCTCCTGCGCTCGCTCGATCAACGCGACGTATTCGGCAGATGAGTGGCGAAGTCGAGTCTCGCCCACCTGGGCGTCGTCTCGGTGCTCGTGCCTGAACTTGCCATACTGGCCACCAATCAGCGAGAGGCGCAGCAGTGCCGCATGATGCCAGCGAATGAACTCGGCCTCTTCGTTGAAAAGCCCGACGAAGATCGTCTCGCGACGGTCGTGATCAAACACAACCGCTCGGTCGGCGAAGGCAAACCGTGGGTTCTCGGCCTCGTAGTCGATGTACCCGACGAGTCCTGGACGCCAATCGAAGGCGAGCGAGGCGTCATCCTGGCTGTTTATCTTGGCGAGCTCGGCGTCAATGCCAGCAAACACATCGCTGGCGTCAAACGAGATCGGGTCGGAGGTTGCGCCGATGACCGAGAAGCGATTGGTGGGGTGGGTTTCACGGTCAAACCAGAAGACGTTTCGTTCGCCCTGATACATCGAAATAAACGCGTCGGCGGGCTTGGCCCAGCCTTGAAGTGACGCGTGAAACAGTCGCACTGAGCAACCTTTCGCAATCTGGAGAACTGGCCTATCGAAACCGATTTACTCTATAGATTAGACGCTGTGTGGCGGGCACTGCTCCGCCAGACGAATAACGCGAGAGGAGTGCCGCCGGGATGCCCGATTTTGGTCAGTTTTTCGCGTTTCGGGACGGCTCGCTGGTTCTCGTGAACGTTGCACCAGACGCCGAGGTTCAACTGGGCGTTGCAGATTCATGGCTCGTGGATGAAGGCAGGGTTCGAAATCTTGCCGCCCACTTCGATCGCTTCAAACGCTGGGTGGCCGCGATCGACTCCGAGACCGCGGGGCAGGTAGCAGACTTTAGCGTCGCCGTCACCGAGTTATTGCCTCGTTATGGCAGGTGGTTTCCCCGAATCGAGTACCACGGCGAGGCCGCCGAGGGCGAGCGACTCTACCTGCGTCTGCGCGAGGCGCCAGATCAGCTTCGCGACATGGTGCTCTGGACCTACCCGGAGGTCGACCCCCGCATAGCCCCGACGGTTAAGGGCCCCGACCTCAGCCTTGGAATGCAGCTGCGCCGCAAGGCAATCGTGCACGGCGCAGACGAGGCGGTTTTGCTCGACGCCGATGGCTACCTTCTCGAGGGTGCGCTCAGCTCGATCGTCTGGTGGGCCGGAGAAACGCTGTGTGCCCCACCGAGCGAGCTGCCCTGGATCGACTCGATCACCAGACGCGAAGTCTTTGAAATCGCCGGCCAGATGGGCATTGAGACTCGCGTTGTCGCGGCGCGGCCATCCGAGTTAATTGGCTGCGAGGTCTGGGGCTTGTCTTCGCTGCAGGGCATTCGCCCGGTCACCGATTGGATCGGCCTCGGAGGCCAAGTCGCAAAGCCTGTGCGTTTCGAGGCTTTTCAAAAACGGCTGCGTTTGCTCGGGGCGGCGTTGCCATAATGTGCGGCCGTTTCGTTGTCGCGCGCTCGCTCGGCGAGATGCTCACGATTTTTGAGGCTGACGAGATTGTCGGCGAAGTGCAGGTGCCTTCTTATAACGTTGCGCCGACTCACAACATCGCCATCCTGGTTGATAGGCCGGTCGTGAAGCCCGTCGAGGGCGAGCCGATCGGAGAGTTGCGTCGCGAGATTCACGCGGCTCGCTGGGGGCTGGTGCCGCGCTGGAGCTCGGGGCCGACAGCCTCTGCCCCTCTGATCAACGGCCGCATCGAGACTCTCGACTCGAAGCCATCTTTCAAGGATGCGCTCGTTCGTCGCCGCTGCGTTATCCCAGCTTCGGGCTATTACGAGTGGCACGTGCGCGAAGACGGCACCAAGCAGCCGTTTTACATTCACGCTGGCGAGGATGGCGTGCTCGCGATGGCTGGGCTTTACGAATGGTGGCTCGACGAGTCGAAGGCCAAGGATGACCCGACGCGCTGGCTGCTCTCGGCGACCACTATTACCAAGCACACGGCCCCAGAACTTGCTCACATTCACGATCGCAACCCGCTGCTTCTTGGCCCAGAGATGCTAGAGGCTTGGCTTGACCCTTCGATCGAGGGCGACCGTGACCTCTTGGATGCCGCCGCGGCCGAATCCGAGCTCTTGGCCAGCGAGGTCGAGTTTTATCCCGTTGGTTCAGAGGTCGGGCAGGTTCGCATCAACGAGCCTTCGCTGATCAAGCCGCTCTAACTTTTTAACCAACACGCCGCACCTAATTTGCGATGTCGGTGGCAGTTCATACACTCTAGTTATTCGAACAAATGTTCGAATAAGGAGGGGTTATGTTGCGCATTGATGAGGCGGTTTTGGTTGCCACAGACAACGTCGGCGAGCCGGTTGGCTTCTCGTGGCGAGGATGCACCTATCGGGTCGGTTCTAGGCCGATTCGCTGGTTCACTCGGCGCGCGTGGTGGCTCGACTCCCCCAGGGCCAATCGCGGCATCGGCGCCAGCCTGCTCGAGATCGAGATGTGGCGCATCGAGGCTTTCGCAAATCAAGAAGCGCGGCAGTTTGAGCTGACCCACAGCGTCGATGACGACGCTTGGCGCCTGGTGCGGGTGTTCGAGTGATGGCCGGTTCGACATGAGTTTCGTTCATCTGCACGTTGCCTCGGCGTTCTCTGGGCACTACGGGGTGACTCGGCCAGAGCTCTTGGCAGAGGCGGTGGCGGCGGCAAAGGGCGACTGCGCTGCGCTGACAGACCGCGATGGCCTCTATGGCGCGGTGAAGCACATCGGCGCCTGCCTTAAGTTGGGGCTCGCGCCAATAGTCGGGGTCGACCTTGCAGTCTTTGACGACGACTGGCAGGCGCTCGGTCGCTGCGTGGTGCTAGCGCACGGCAACAATCGCGGTCTCGGCTGGTCGGCGCTGTGCAGGGTTGTCTCGGCCGCCCACCGCCCCAAACGCTCGGCTCGCGAGTCTGGCAAGAATCGGTTGATCGGCATTCGCAGAAGCGAGCTTGCCGATCTGGTTCAAGACGAAGATCGTTCTTTTGCCACGGTTCTAATCGGCCCAGACAGCGACGTCGGGAAGGCAACGCTGCTGGGCAATAAGACGGAGTCAGAGAGAGCGCTGCGGGGCTGGCAGGCATTGTTTCGAACCCCCGCGGCACTCGGGGTAGAGATCGTCAGCCACCTGACCGAACCGGGCACTCACCTATCGGTTTCGCACGCCAAGCGCATGCTGCAGCTGGCAGACTCGCTGCGAGTGCCGGCTGTGCTCACCAACTCGGTGCGCTACCTTGCCCCCGACGACGCCGTCACCGCCGACGTTCTAGATGCCGCTAGGTTTCTGGTGCCGCTCGGCGAGTTCGAGGCGCAGCCCAATGCGCAGGCGTGGCTCAAATCGGCCACCCAGATGCGAGCCCTGGCAGCCGATATCGCAACCGAAGACTCACGCGCCGAGCTGCTGCTAAAGCACACCGAGGCCCTGGCCAACCGGTGTCGGCTCGAGCCGGTTAGCGACTGCGGTTGGGGAATCCCCAAGACTCCCGAAAAGGAGGCCCTCGGCATCGCCGGCAATCCATTCGAGGTGCTCTGGCAACGCGCTCACGCGGGCATCGAGTGGCGTTATCCCGACGCAAAGGCAAAGGCCCTAGCCGAGGTGCAGCACCGACTAAACCTCGAGTTGATGACCATCAACAAACTTGGCTTCGCCACCTACTTTTTGACGGTCGCAGATGTGGCGCAGATGATTCGGGACATGAAAATTCGCACCGCCGCCCGCGGTTCTGGCGCTGGCTCGCTAACCAACTACCTGCTCGGCATCAGCGGGGTCGATCCAATCGAACACGAGCTACTCTTCGAAAGATTTCTGAGCACCGAACGTTCGAGCCTGCCCGACATAGACATCGATGTCGAATCGGCGAGGCGCCACGACATCTATCGGGCCATCTTCAAGAGATACGGCGGCGACAGGGTCACCCTGCTGTCGATGCAGTCAACCTACCGAGGCAGAGGCGCGATGCGAGACTCGGGGCTGGCCCTCGGCCTAGACGACGAGCAGATCGACGAGATTGCCAAGAACATGTGGCGGTTCAGCGCAAGAAGCTTCAGAAACGCACTGGCGGTGAAGCCCGAACTTGCCGCCATGGCAGAAGCCGTCGAGCAAGACCGCAAGATGAACCTCCTGGTAGACATCACCGAGAGGCTCGACAGGCTCCCGCGGCACATCTCGATGCATCCTTGCGGGGTTATTCTCGGCGACCAGACCCTGCTCGGGCTAACCCCGGTTGAACCAAGCGGCATCGACCTCCCAATGAGCCAATTCGATAAAGACGACATGGATCCGATGGGACTACTAAAGCTCGATGTGCTCGGCGTTCGAATGCAGAGCAGCATGGCCCACGCCGTCAACGAGATCGAGCGCGTGCACGGCCAGCGCATCGACCTCGACGCGATTCGCAAAGACGACGAGGCGACCTTCAAGTTGATTCGAAGCACCAACACGCTCGGCATCTTTCAGATCGAGAGTCCCGGCCAGCGCGAGCTAACCGGCAAGCACCAACCAACCGAGTTCAACGACCTGACGATTCAGATATCGCTCTTCAGACCCGGGCCAATGAAGGGCAACATGATCGCCCCATACCTCGACGGCAGGCACGGATTCGCCGAACCCGAATACATTCACCCCGACCTAGAGCCGATTCTGCGCGAGACCTACGGGGTGGTGATCTTTCACGAACACGTGCTGAGGGTGCTCAACAAGATGACTGGATGCGGCCTGGCCAAGGCCGACGAATTTCGACGCAGGCTCGAAAACCCAAAGTCGGCGGCGCAGGTGCAGCAGTTCTTTAGGCGCGAGGCGGCCGAGCGAGGCTATTCGCAAGAGGTAATCGACAAGGTGTGGGGCATCCTCGAGGGTTTTGGCAGCTTCGGCTTCTGCAAGGCACACGGCGCCGCGTTTGCCCTGCCCACCTACCAAAGCGCCTGGCTCAAGACTCACCATCCAACCGAGTTTCTGGCCGGTCTGTTCACCCACGACCCAGGCATGTATCCGAAGCGACTATTGCTGGCCGAGGCTCGAAGGCTGGGCGTGCAGATTTTGCCGGTCTGCGTCAACCGCTCGACCACCGAATACCTTGTCGAAAGAATCGCGGATGCCCCCGGCGGCGAGCCCAAATATGCGGTTCGGCTCGCCCTAACCGAACTGCACGGGGTCAGCGGCGCAGAGATAGAGCGCATCATCGAGCAGCGGCCATACAGCGACATCGCCGACTTCTACCTGCGAGCCAAGCCCAACCGCAGAACGCTCGAAACGCTCGCCACGATTGGTGCGCTCGACTCACTGGTTGACGCAACACAGCACAACAGAGCAGACGTCATAGCCAGGGCTAGGCAGTTGAACGCCCTGAGCGATAGAAAACAGGCGCCAACAAACCAGGCGACGCTCGACTTTTCGATTGTCGAACCAGTGCCCACCGGCAACGAAGACAAGACCGTCGAGGAGCGAGTTCGAGACGAGCTGAAGCTGATGAAACTAGACGTCAGCGAACACGTTCTTGAGCTCTATCGCCCGATGCTCGACGCCATGGGCGTGGTGCGCTCAGACGAGCTGGTTGGGCTGCGAAGCAAGACCGAGGTGCTGATAGCCGGGGTTCGAGTCGCAACACAGACGCCGCCCATGAGATCCGGCAAGCGAGTGGTCTTCTTGAGCCTCGACGATGGCAGCGGATGCAGCGACGCAACCTTCTTCGAAGACGCTCAGCAGCGCGCCAGCAGCATCCTGTTCAATACCAAGTTGTTGCTGGTGGCCGGCAAGACCCGCAGAACCGGCGTGCGCGGAGTATCGATCATGGCCGACAACGCCTGGGATCTTCGTGAGCTCTGGAAGGAGTTCAACAAGACCCAGGCCACCGCAGAACTGCGTTCTAGCGCGTGATGCGTCAGGCGAAGCGAACTCGAGTGACGGCTACTCGACCTCGAACGAGCGCTTGGCTAGACCCATGAAGTAGCCATCAATCTTGTGGCTGACCGGCTCATCCGGGTTCAAAGACGAGCCGAGCGTAATAAACAGCGGGGTGAAGTGCTCGACGGTTGGGTGCGCATAGGGCATGCCAGGCGCCTTAGCCTTGTAGTCGATCAGGGTGTCGATGTCACCCGCGTCGAGCGCAGCCTTGGCCCAGGCATCAAACTCCGCGCTCCAACCGGGAGCATCGGCATCGACCCTCCAGTCGCGCAAAAACGGAAGCCCGTGAGTCATGAATCCCGAGCCAATCAACAAGATGCCCTGCTCGCGCAGCGGGCGAAGGCGGCGACCAAGGTCGAGCAAACGCACTGGGTCTTGAGTCGGCATCGAAAGCTGAATCACCGGGATGTCGGCATCCGGGTACATAACCCGAAGCGGAACCCAGGCGCCATGGTCGAGACCCCTCGAGGTGTGGCGGTGAAGCGGCTCGTTGTCGGGCATCAGCGAAGCCACGAGGTCACCGAGCCAACCGGCATCGGGTGTCGCATACTTCATGTTGTAAAACTTGGGGTCGAAGCCGCCGAAGTCATAGATCAGCGGGGTGCCAGCCGCAGTTGCGGTGATCGACACGGGCGCCGACTCCCAGTGCGCCGACACGATGACGATTCCCCGCGGGCGCTCAAGCTCGGTGGCCCACTTGGCCAGCTGCGAGGTCCAAAGCTCGTCATCGAGCAACATCGGAGCCCCGTGAGACACGTAGAGCGCTGGCAGAACTGAGGTGGCTGAGCTATTCACGACTTAAGTAAAGCACACCTAGACTAACTTTGCTAGTTGGTTGCCGCGTCATATTCGGCGAGGATGCTGACCGACGCCGAACAACCGATTCGCGAGGCCCCGGCATCGAGCATTGCGATGGCATCTGCCAGAGTGCGAATGCCGCCAGATGCCTTTACGCCGATGTTGGGCCCAACGGTTGCGCGCATGAGCGCGACGGCCTCGACTGTCGCTCCCCCGCTTGCGAAGCCGGTCGAAGTCTTAACGAAGTCGGCACCGGCAGACACGGATGCCTCGCACGCCGCCACGATCTCGCCATCCGTGAGGTTGCAGGTCTCGAAGATGACCTTGAGAATCGCGCCACCAGCGTGAGCCGCCTCGGCGACGGCCGCGATATCAGCTCTCACTTCGGCAAACATTCCGGCGCGAAGCCATCCTTGATTGATCACCATGTCAACTTCGACTGCGCCGGCGGCAGTGGCGATGCGGGTCTCTGTGACCTTCGACTCGGTGGCAGAGTTGCCGTGCGGAAATCCGACGACGGTGCAGAGCGATATGGCGCTGTTGGCAAGCAGGGACGCCGCGCCCACGACGTCGGATGGACGAACACAGGCCGCCTTGAATCCGTGCGCCAGAGCCTCACGAACAACCACCAGCGCCTGCTCGGGGGTTCCCTCGGGCTTTAGGTAGGTGTGGTCGATTGCCGAAAGGATTTGCTGCCGAGAATATCGGGGCTGTTGGCTGGTCATGCGAAGAGTCTAGAGTGTGAGCATGCAGATAAGCGTGGCAGTGAAGCCAGGGTCTCGAAAGGGGCCACTCATCGAGTCGCAGACCGATGGCAGCCTGCTGGTTTATCTCAGGTCGAGAGCCGTTGAAGGCGCAGCAAACAAAGAACTCATAGAGATCCTGGCTGTTCACTTTGGGGTAGCAAAGTCGCTAATCGAAATCGTCGGTGGTGCAACGGCCCGAATCAAGCGCGTGGTCGTCGACATCTAGCCGTTAAAGCGAAAAACCCGCACTAGGCGGGTTTATTCGTGGACCTGAGGGGACTTGAACCCCTGACCCCCTGCATGCCATGCAGGTGCGCTACCAGCTGCGCCACAGGCCCGAACGTTGTTCAGACAACTTGAATAGATTACTACAAACTCGCGGCCGATGCAGCAGGCACCTTGAGCACTGGGCAGTCGGCCCAGAGTCGCTCGAGCGAATAGAACATGCGCTCCTGTTCGTGCATCACGTGGATGAGCACATCCCCGTAATCGAGCAGGATCCAACGGCCGAGTTGCTGGCCCTCTTTGAGCACGAGTCGGTAGCCTGCATCGCGAAACTTATCCTCGATTTCTTCGGCGATCGACTGCACCTGGCGCTCGTTGCGGCCAGAGACCAGCAAGAAGGCGTCCGAAAGGGCGTAGTACTTCGACACATCCAGCGCAACCGGGTTCTCACCCAACTTGTCGTATGCCGCCTCGACGGCGATGTCGATCATTTCTTGCGCCTTGCTGTTCGAGTCCAATGGTCCCCTTATCTTAGGTAGCCGAGTAAATAGGCTGCGATGAACAACCCGCCGACGACCATCATCAAACCAGCGGTCACGAATGCGAGCGTGGTTTGACGCTTGGTGCGAAGCTTGACGCCGGTCTTTGGTTTAGCGCCTGCCACGCGAGCCGAGACTGGTTTGACGATGTCGATCGGCCCTGTGCCGGCCGCCTCGCGAGCGTCTACGCCAGTTGGCGCAACGGTGAAAGACGGCAACGGGATCGCACCGGTTCGAGGGCGAACCGCGTCGATTGGTGGCAGGTCGATTGCCCCGGTCGGAAACCGCTCGCGGTCGATGACGATCGAGGATGTCTGAGGTTCGCGAAGCAGGTTGTTGAAGTCGATTGCCGGCGCAACCTCGGCCTCGACGGGTGCGATGACAGGTGCAACCTCAGCCTCGATCGGAGCAAACACCGGGGCATCCTCGACCTGCACCGACTCGATGATTGGCGTGCTGACCGTCGGCGGAGCGTACTCGGGAACCTGCGGCTTGGCAGGCTCATCCGAGTTAAGCGGCGGAAGAATAATCGGAGCCGGCGCCGAAGGCA
>JBEGJS010000094.1:0-13687 GCA_041184485.1 Actinomycetota bacterium
CGTTGCTCGGATCATCGGAGCACTCGTCGGCCCCCGTTACGGCATGAACTTGGATGGCGGCCCACGCCTTCACGGAGATCAGTTCGGCGGCGGCATGATGGGCGGCTGGGATGACCAGCGCGACGACCAGCGCGGCGACCAGCGCGGCGGCATGATGGACGGCTGGGGCCACGCTCCAGGCACCGGCCCAACTGCCACCCCTCAGGTTCAGTCGAACTAACGGCCGACTAACAACTCAATAAAACCTCGGTGGTGAGCCATCACCGAAAGCTGACTAACGTATCGGTTCCGTTATCAGCGCACGATGGGCGTCGCCCACTCTGACCAAAATCAGGGTGGCGGCGCCCTCGCCTTTAAGCTGCATTTCGGCACGCAGCTTTTCGGGGGTCACATCGACCCCGCGCTTCTTGATTTCTAGGATGCCGATTGAGCGCTCCCTCAGGTATGCCTTAAGTTTCTTGCGGTCAAAAGGCATCTCGTCGAGCACTCGGTATGCGCGCAACCAAGGCGATGCCGCGGCGGCATCCGTGTGGTCTTTTGTGGCGTCGGCGGGTGAGGTCAGGTAGGCGATGGCGGGGTCGAGGGTTCGCAGGTTGAGCTGTTCGGCTAGTTCGCCGATCAGGTGTGCGCGGATGATGCCGGCGTCGGGCTCATAGACGAAGGAGCCGAGCTCGCCGACCGGAGCGGGGGATTGGTCGGCGCTGCTGGAGTTGAACTCGTGGCGCTTGCCGTCGTTGAGCAGCAGCACCGAGCGTTTGACCTCGGGTCGGGCGAGCGAGCCAAACCAGAGACCGAGCTCGACCAGGTCGCCACCAACCGAAACCCACTGGGCCTCGGCGTCGGCGGGAATTCCTTCGTGCGGGTGGCCAGGCCCGAGTTTGATGCCGGTGGGTTTCTTGGCGGCCTGTTCGAGCACCCAGTCGAAGTTTGGCGAGTAGTCGGCGGGGTTGAACTTGCGCTTTGCGGCTGCCCCTCGAGGCCCGCCGAGTTCTCGCCTGGCCGGGTCAAAGAAGAGCGCGTCAAACTGGTCGAGGTGTAGAGCGGGGTCGGTCACGTCGGCCTGAGTTACGGTTGCGTTCTCGAATGGGTTCAGGTTGTATTGGGCGACCGCCGCGGTCACCTCGTCGATCTCGAACGCGCTCACCGTCAGCCCGATTCCGGCCAGCGCGAGTGACTCGGCGCCGATGCCGCAGCCTAGGTCGGCCACTCGCCCGATGCCTGCCGCCCTGAAGCGCCCGGCATGCTGCGCGGCAACGTTGAGTCGGCTTGCCTGCTCGAGGCCATCTTCGGTAAACAGCATCTGGCTGGCGAAGTCGCCAAACTTGGCGCGCGCACGCCGGCGCAACTTTGCCTGACTCAAGACCGCGGCGACCAGGGCGGCATCGTGGCCTGCCCCGCGCAACTCGCTCACCAGCTTGAGCACGTCGGCCTTGGCCTCGAGGTCTCCGACCTGCTCTAGCAGGCGCTGGCCGTCGGTGCTCAGCAGCTGAACAAAGTCTTCGCGATTCACAGCCCAAGGCTACCAAGCGTGGCTTGCGGCCAGTTTCTCACCCGTCAGGTTCTGCACATTCTGCGCAGATTTTGACGCATCGGCCGAGGGTAATCTAAACTCTTTATTAGCACTCGCAGGTCGAGTGTGCTAACCCAAACTAGAAGAGGTCAATGTGTCTGTAACCATCAAGCCACTAGAGGATCGCATCGTCGTTCGCCCACTCGAGGCTGAGCAGGTCACCGCTTCGGGTCTGGTCATTCCAGACACCGCAAAAGAGAAGCCACAAGAGGCCGAGGTAATCGCAGTTGGTCCGGGTCGCGTCGACGACAAGGGCAACCGCATTCCCGTTGACGTAACCGTCGGCGACAAGGTCATCTTCTCGAAGTACGGCGGCACCGAGCTCAAGTTCGATGGCCAGGAGTACCTGATTCTCTCGGCTCGCGACGTTCTCGCAGTGGTCGTTCGCTAGTCAAACAACTTGGTCGCAAGACCTAAGGCCCGGGCTTCGGCTCGGGCCTTTTCTTTTGGCGTTAGGTTTGTCTGGTGAGCGCCGACCAGAAACCAGCCAAGTCCGAAATCGGCACGGGGTTGGGTTTCGGCCTAATCGCCTATTTCATCTGGGGTAGTTTTCCGCTCGTAATCAGCGGCCTGACCTTTGCCTCACCGTGGGAGGTCGTGGTCTGGCGAATCGTCTTTGGCTTTGCCACGGCGGCCCTTCTCATCACCGTGACGCGCGGATGGCGCACCTTCGCGCAGGTTCTGCGCAGCCGCACCGACCTAACCTGGTTGGCGGTTGCTGCTGTGTTCATCCTGGTGAACTGGCAGGTCTATGTGATCGGAGTTCAGGCCCACCGGGTGGTCGAGACCGCGCTGGGCTACTTCATCAACCCGCTGGTCACGATTCTGCTCGCCGTGGTCTTCTTGCGCGAGCGCCTGCGGCCGCTGCAGTGGGCCGCCGTCGCCATGGGTGCGATCGCGGTCACCGTCTTGACCATCGACTACGGCCACCTGCCGTGGATCGCCCTGACCCTGGCGGCATCCTTTGGAATCTATGGGCTTGCCAAAAACAAACTCGGCGGCAAGGTCTCGCCGCTCAATTCGTTTGCCTACGAGTCTGGTATGGTGCTGCCGATTGCCGCCGTTCAGGCGGTTTGGGTTGCCACCTCGGGCGGAGGCCTGCAGTTCGGGGCAGCCGGCCCGCTCGATTCGATCGGTCTCGCGTCTTTCGGAGTGCTCACCGCCGTGCCGCTGATCCTCTTTGGTGCGGCCGCCAAGCGCCTCCCGCTCTCGTATATCGGATTCATGCAGTACCTCACGCCGGTCATTCAGTTCACGCTCGCGCTCGCCGTGTTTCACGAGCCAATGCCGGTCGCGCGCTGGATCGGTTTCGGCTTAGTTTGGGTTGGTCTCGCACTGCTGAGCGCGGATATCCTGCGCCAACGCTCACGTTCGAGGTCCTAGAGCGCGCGAATCGGGCATCCGAGCGGGTTTTGTTCGCTCTGGGCTATGTAAATACCTTGTTACAAAGCATTACTTATGGCTTTTTTGCCCTTGATTAAGTGGCTATTCTTGGATGAGCGTCTCACGTAGGAGTGGGCGTCCAACCAATTAGGAGATACAACATGAGCGCAAACCTTAAGCGCACGGTTGCTACTGCTGCTGCAGCTGCAGTTGTTGCCACCGCACTTGTTGGCGGCGCCTCTGCTGCCAACGCGGCAAGCGGCCCGCTAAAGATCGGTGCAATCGTTCCAATCACCGGAGCACTTGCATTCCTCGCACCACCAGAGATCGCCGGTATCCAGATGGCAGTTGACGAGATCAACGCTGCTGGCGGCGTGCACGGTGCGCCAGTTCAGCTTCAGTTCAAGGACTCGGGCGACACCACCACCCCAAACGTTGCTCCTGCCTCGGCTAACGACCTGCTCAACTGGGGTGCCCAGGGCATCGTCGGTGCAGCTTCGTCGGGTGTTTCGAAGTTGATCATCAACAACATCACCAGCCACAAGGTCGTTCAGATCTCGCCAGCTAACACCTCGCCAGACTTCACCGGTTGGAAGGACGGCGGCTACTACTTCCGCACCGCTCCTTCGGACCTTCTGCAGGGTGCGATCATCGCAAACCAGATTGCCGTTGACGGTAACCGCAAGGTTGCAGTCATTTACCAGGACTCGTCCTACGGTAACGGTCTTGAGACCAAGGCTGTTCAGGTTCTGAAGAGCAAGGGTGTCACCGTAACTGGCACCTACAAGTTCGCCGAGGGTGAGAGCAACTTCTCGACCATCGTCGCATCGGCACTGTCGAAGGGTCCTCAGGCCGTTCTGCTGATCTCGTACGACGAGTCGAAGAAGGCTATCCCAGCCCTGCAGGCTAAGAAGTTCGCCGGCAGCAAGATTTACCTTGTTGACGGAAACCTCGCAGACTACAGCGACCAGTCGTTCGCCTCGTACATCAAGGGCGCCAAGGGCACCCTTCCTGGCAAGGCAACCGACTCGAAGTTCAAGGCTGCACTCGCTAAGAGCTACGCCGCTCACAACAACGGCGCCAAGCTCACCGAGTTCGCATACGGTGCAGAGGCATACGACGCAACCATCCTGATTGCACTTGCTGCAACCGAGGGTTCGAACTACGGCCCAGCAATCCAGAGCCACATGATCGATGTTTCGACCGGCGGCACTAAGGTCACCACCTTCAAGGCAGGCGCTGCTCTGCTCAAGAAGGGTAAGAACATCGACTACGAAGGCCAGAGCGGTCCAGTCGAGTTCGACAAGGTCGGTGACCCAACCGGTGCTTACATCGGCATCTACCAGTACGACAACAAGGGCGTTTACGCAACCCACCTGCTAAAGGTTGTTGCTGGAAACACCGTCAAGTAGTACTAGTACCGAACTAAAAGAGAATCCCCCGACCTTCTGGTCGGGGGATTCTCTTTGTTTCTAGCGCTTTGGGTTTGGCCTTTGGTTTAGCCCCTTGCCAACTCGGTTTGACGTTTAGAGGTCGGCCAGGTTGCCCAGATAGAGCTCGACCATCTTTGGGTCATTGAGCAGTTCGCGACCGGTGCCGGTGTGTGCGTCGGTGCCCTGGTCGAGCACGTAGGCGCGGTCACAGATCTGCAGGCAGCGGCGAGCGTTCTGCTCGACCATGATCACGGTCACACCGGCTTCGTTGACTTCGCGAACCCGCATGAACGCCTCATCCTGGCGAACGGGCGAGAGGCCCGCAGAGGGCT
Source organism: Actinomycetota bacterium (assembly GCA_041184485.1). Lineage (GTDB taxonomy): Bacteria > Actinomycetota > Actinomycetes > Actinomycetales > Microbacteriaceae > Rhodoluna. The sequence continues at coordinate 4,719 of JBEGJS010000094.1, forward strand.
CGTCGAGAAGCAACACGGATGGGTTCACCATGAGCGCGCGGCCCATTGCGACCATCTGGCGCTCACCGCCCGAGAGCGAACCGGCACGCTGGTTGCGACGCTTGGCTAGGTCAGGAAAAATCCCGGTGACAAACTCGAATCGCTCGGCGAAGGCATGGGGGTTTTGAAAGACACCCATCTCGAGGTTTTCTTGAATCGTCAGGCTCGGAAACACGTTGTTGGTCTGCGGCACGAAAGCCACGCCCTTGCCAACTAGCTTGTTTGCCTTGAGTCCGGTGATGTCTTCGCCGTTTAGCAGGATGTTGCCGCTGCGAATGTTGACGAGGCCGAAGATGGCCTTGAGCAGGGTCGACTTGCCGGCGCCGTTAGGGCCGATAATGCCGATTAGCTCGCCCTGGTTGGCAACCAGAGAGCAGTCGTTGAGGATGTTGACGCCCGGCAGGTAGCCGGCGACGAGATTCTTGGCTTCGACTACTGGCACGTGGTTAGCTGTGGTCATTAGTTGCCCTCTTTCGCGATCTTGTCGGCGCCTAGGTCGCTGTCGTGGTGAGCGCCCAGGTAGGCGTCGATCACGGCAGGGTTCTTCATGACCTCATTTGGTGGGCCTTCGGCAACGATGCGGCCCTCGGCCATCACAATCACCCAGTCAGAGATGTGGCGAACCATGTGCATGTCATGCTCGACGAAGAGCACGGTCGTGCCGTCATCCTTGAGGCCCTTGATGTGCTCGAGCAGGCTCTGCGTCAGCGCGGGGTTCACGCCGGCCATTGGCTCATCGAGCATCACGAGCACAGGCTTGCTCATCAGCGCGCGAGCCATCTCAAGCAGCTTGCGCTGTCCGCCCGAGAGCGATGCGGCAAAGTCGTCTGACTTGGCGTCGAGTTTGAACCGCTTCAGTAGCTCTTCGGCGGCCACTGTGATCTCGGCCTCGCGCTTGCGCCACAGCGGGCGAATCAAGGCGCGCAGCAGGCTTTCGCCAGGTTGGTGCTTGGCACCAAGGCGCATGTTGTCGAGAACGGTCAAGAGGCTCAGGGCCTTGGTCAGCTGAAAGGTGCGGACCATGCCGATTCGGGCAACCTTGAAGGCTGGAACCCCGGCCAGGTCTCGCCCCTGAAAGGTCCACTTGCCGGAGTTTGGCTTGTCGAATCCGGTCAGCAGGTTGAAGAGCGTGGTCTTGCCGGCGCCGTTGGGGCCGATCAGCGCGGTGATCTTGCCGCGCGGAATCTCGAGGTGCGCAACATCCACGGCCACGAGGCCGCCGAACTCGCGGCGAACACCGTCGGCAACCAGAATTGGGTCGACCTTGGCAACACCCGGAGCGGCCGGGCCATTTGCGATTTCGTTAGCCATTGAACAAGGTCTCCTTCTTGTTGCCGAACAGACCCTGAGGTCTAAAGATGACCAAAAGCATCAGTGCGAGACCAACCAGGATGAGTCGGATCTGGCCGACCTGCGGAATCGTTAGATTGCCCATCAGGTGCAGCGAGACCAGACCTTCGAGCACCTTCTGGATGAATGCGAACAGGGTGAAGAACACGATGCCACCAGCGATAGGGCCAAGCACCGTGGTTGCTCCACCGAGCAGCAACACCGTCCAGATGGTGAAGGTGAAGTTGGTGCCCCACACGGTTGGCTGAACGGTCTGCGAGTTGATCACGAAGACCATGCCGCCGAGAGCCGCCATGCAGCCGCCGAGAATCAGCGCCTGCATCTTGTAGAGGTAGACGTTCTTGCCGAGGCTGCGCACGGCATCCTCGTCTTCGCGAATGCCCTTGAGCGCGCGACCCCAGGGGCTGCGGGTCAAGAAGTAGGTGAGCAGGGCGCAGAACACAACCAGCGACCAGCCGACGATGTCGACCCAGATCTGGTCTTGGGTTAGCGAGTTGCCAAACACCTGATAGGCGCCAGCGGGAACCGGGTTGAGCGAATAGAACGTGCCTCCAAACTCGCTGAGTCCCTCGGCGCCACCCGTGATGACATTGCCGTTTGTGTCGGTAATGGCCGACGAGGTGGCAACGAACTTGAACACCTGAGCGGCCGCGATGGTCACGATGGCAAGGTAGTCGGCTCGCAGGCGCAGAGTCGGAATACCGAGCAGCACCGCAAACACGATGGCGCAGAGCAGACCGAAGAGCACCGAAACAACCAGTGGGGCGTTCCAGTCGAGAGCGGCGATTGCGTAGCCATACGCGCCGACTGCGGCGAATGCTGCCTGGCCGAAGTTGAGCAGTCCGGTGAAACCAAAGTGAATCGCCAGACCGATGGCACAGAGCACGAAGGCGGCCGTGCCTGCGGTGATCAGCTCACCGAACGACGATTGAAGGGCAACTATGAGATCCATGATTTATCGCCTAACCCAGTCGCTGCTTCTTGCCGAGGATGCCTTGTGGGCGAACCAGCAGAACCAGAATCAAGATGAACAGAGCGGATGCGTAGGTGAGGTCGGTCGGAATCACGAGGGCCGAGGTCTCAACCACGAGGCCGATGATGATTGCGCCAACCGCGGTGCCCAGCGAGGTGCCGAGGCCGCCCAGGGTGGTTGCCGCGAAGAGCAAGAGCAAGATGTCAAAGCCGGTGCTCCAGTTTGCCTGGTAGCGAAGACCCCACAGCACGCCCGCAATGCCGGTCAACAGACCGGCGAGAATCCAGACGATGCGAATGATGCGTTCAACGTCGATTCCTGTTGATGCCGCGAGCGACGAGTTGTCGCTGACGGCGCGGGTTGCCTTGCCGATGCGAGTTCTGGTCAAGAAGAGCGCGACTCCCGCGAGTGCGGCAGCGCTGATGCCCATGCCGAGCAGCGAGGTGCTCGTGGTGGTGATTGGCGCCATCCAAGAAACCGGCTCGGTGGTGCTGCCGAGGTCTTTGGTCTCGCCGCCGAAGAAAATCAGAATCAGGTAGCGGAACACGATCGAGAAACCGATGGAGACGATCATCATCTGGTTGAGGCCGAGACGACGCTTGCGCAGCGGGCGCCAAATGGCTGCGTCCTGGAGGTAGGCAGATGCGCCAACCGCCACAATCGCCAGGGCTCCGGCTGCCAGAATCGGCCATCCGAGAATTTGGGTCATAAACCAGGTGAGCATCGCACCGAGCGAGACCATGTCGCCGTGGGCGAAGTTGCTAAAGCCGGTGGTGCCGAAGATCAGTGAGATGCCGATGGATGCGAGGGCCAAAAGCAGACCCATGTTGAGGCCGTTGAACAGACGGTCGGCCAGCTGTGCCCAGATGGAGACGGAGGTGTCTGCGACCTTTCCGATCGGAAAGATGATGCCCTGGTCGCTCGTGACCGTGAGGTCTACCTCTTGCGAGGCCTGGTCGGCAGGCTCTACGCCGACACCCGAGGGCATCGTTGAGGTCTCGATAGAGACGGTGTACTTGGCGGGGTTTGCAACGGTCAACATGAAGTAGCCGTTTTCGTCAGAGAGCACACAGGTGTCAACGCCATTGCCGGTGAGGTTAACCTGCACGCCTGGCAGCGGGGTCTCGCCATTGTTGAGCAGGGTGCCCTCGACGATGTAGGGGAGAGTTGGGTCGGCAGGCTTGCAGGTTGCCGCCTGAGCCGGGGATGCGGACATGCCGCCGAGCAGTGTCGCGAAGACTGTGCCCAAAAGCACCAGGATTCCCGCGAGTGGCCGAAGTCTGGTCAAATGCCGAACCTCCAGATTGGGGCGCGAAAACTTGCTCCCGCGCAATCAGTCTTTAGGTTACTTGAAATCCAGTGCTGTTCATCCGCTTTCGCCAAGATTCCAAGGCTTCTCAGAGGGGTAGAATTGCCCCACCGCTTTCCTTTCGATTTAGGGCTCTAATGACACAATCTGATCCTTTTGCCTTTGTTGGACTCACCTACGACGATGTGCTTCTGCTGCCGGGCGAATCAGACGTTGTGCCGAGCCAGGTAAACACCAGAACCCGCATCACCAAGCGAATCGAAATCAACGTTCCGCTGCTGTCAAGCGCGATGGACACCGTGACCGAGGCTCGCCTCGCGATTGCAATGGCACGCCAGGGCGGAATCGGTGTGCTGCACCGCAACCTCTCGCTCGAGCAGCAGGCAACCCAGGTTGACCTGGTCAAGCGCTCGGAGGCCGGCATGATCACCCACCCGGTGACCACCACCCCACTTTCGACCATCCAAGAGGTTGACGACCTGTGCCGCCAATACCGCGTTTCTGGTCTGCCGGTTATCGACGAGGATGGCATCCTGGTTGGCATCGTGACCAACCGCGACATGCGCTTTGTGCTCGACGTTCAGCGCACCACCACCCTGGTCAAAGACGTAATGACCCCGACCCCGCTGGTCACCGGTCACGTTGGCGTCAAGCCAGAAGAGGCCATCGCGATCTTCGCTCAGCACCGCATCGAGAAGCTGCCCATCGTTGACGATGGCGGCAAGCTGCGCGGTCTGATCACCGTCAAAGACTTTGACAAGAGCGAGAAGTACCCGCTGGCATCTAAGGATGCCCACGGACGCCTGCTCGTCGCCGCCGCTGTCGGCGTTGGCGCCGATGCTTGGGAGCGCTCGATGGCGCTCGTCGACGCAGGCGTTGACATCCTTGTTGTTGACACCGCTCACGGCCACAACCGTGCCGTGCTCGAGATGGTGGCCAAGCTCAAGGCCGAGCCTTTTGCCCGCAACGTTGACGTGATTGGCGGCAACATCGCAACTCGTGCAGGCGCTCAGGCGCTAATCGACGCTGGCGCCGACGGCGTCAAGGTGGGCGTTGGCCCCGGCTCGATCTGCACCACCCGCGTGGTCGCCGGCGTTGGCGTGCCACAGGTCACCGCGGTCTATGAAGCATCGCTCGCCGCCAAGCCAGCCGGCGTGCCAATCATCGCCGACGGCGGTTTGCAATACTCAGGCGATATTCCTAAGGCCATCGTCGCCGGCGCCAGCGCCGTGATGCTCGGCTCGTTGCTCGCCGGAACCGACGAGGCTCCGGGCGAGGTCACCTTCGTTGGCGGCAAGCAGTTCAAGACCTACCGCGGCATGGGCTCGCTCGGCGCAATGCAGTCGCGCGGCCAGGCTCAGTCGTACTCGAAGGACCGTTATTTTCAGGATGACGTGCTTCGCGAAGACAAGCTCGTGCCAGAGGGCATCGAGGGTCGCGTTCCTTACCGCGGCTCGGTCGCCAGCGTCGCGCACCAGCTCATCGGAGGCCTTCGTGCATCGATGGGATACGTCGGAGCAGAGTCCATCGAAGAACTTCAGTCGAAGGGCAAGTTCGTTCGCATCACCGCGGCCGGTCTTAAAGAGAGCCACCCGCACGACATTCAGATGACTGTCGAGGCGCCAAACTACGGAAGCCGCAACTAGCGGTTCGGACTGCTAGAGCTAGGGGAGAAGCATGAGCGAAGTCGAGATCGGTCGCGCCAAGCGCGGCACCCGAGCCTGGGCATTCGACGATGTGGCGATCGTGCCATCGCGTCGCACCAGAGACCCGCGTGACGTTGCCACCACCTGGAAGATTGACGCATACAGCTTCGACGTGCCGGTGATGGCCGCCCCGATGGACTCGGTTGTCTCGCCAGAGACTGCCATCCAGATCGGCAAGCTCGGCGGCGTCGGCGTGCTCGACCTCGAGGGCCTATGGACTCGCTATGAAGACCCGAGCCAGCAGCTCAACGAAATCGCCAAGCTAAAGCCTGAGCAGGCCATCGCGCGCATGCAGGCGATCTATGCCGAGCCGATTAAGCCCGAGTTGATTCGCGATCGCATCGCACAGATTCGCGCCGCTGGCGTGACCGTTGCCGGTGCCCTGTCGCCTCAGCGCACCGCGGAGTTCTCGAAAGACGTAGTTGCCGCCGGCGTTGACCTGTTTGTGATTCGAGGAACCACCGTCTCGGCCGAACACGTCTCGCGCAACTGCGAGCCGCTCAACCTCAAGCAGTTCATCTATGAGCTCGATGTTCCCGTGATCGTCGGTGGCGCTGCCACCTACACCGCGGCCCTGCACCTGATGCGCACGGGTGCAGCCGGCGTGCTCGTAGGCTTCGGTGGCGGCGCGGCTTCGACCACTCGCAAGGTTGTCGGCATCCACGCACCTATGGCAACCGCGGTGGCAGACGTCGCCGGTGCCCGTCGTGATTACATGGATGAGTCTGGCGGCCGATACGTGCACGTAATCGCGGATGGCGGCCTCGGCACATCGGGTGACATCGTCAAGGCCATCGCTTGCGGAGCAGACGCCGTGATGCTCGGCTCGGTTTTGGCTCGCGCAACCGAGGCACCGGGCCAGGGCTGGCACTGGGGCCAGGAGGCATTCCACCCAGAACTGCCTCGCGGCAACCGCGTTGAGGTGGGCACTTCGGGTTCGCTCGCTCAGATTTTGCACGGCCCATCGTCTTCTGCCGATGGTTCAACCAACCTCGTAGGCGCACTACGCCGAGCCATGGCGACCACCGGATACTCCGACATCAAGGAGTTCCAGCGCGTCGAGGTCGTCGTAGCGCCATACGGCGCCTAGCGAGCGCGTGAACGTCGGCTTCTTTTCGGTAGCGCTCAAGCCCAAGTGGATTGGCGGGTTGCTTCTAGCGCTCGCGGCCGCCGCGGTCTTTGCCGCGCTGGGGCAGTGGCAGCTCGAACGAGCATTCATCGCTCAACCGGCCCCTAGCCCGAGCTTTTCGAGCGGCGAAACTGCCGTTCCTCGCCAGATCGACTCGCTTTTGGCGCCGGGCGACCAACTTTTGGCTTCGGCTGCCGACCAGCTCGCGTTTGCCAACCTCAAGCTCGACACCCAAAAAATCGACATCGTCGCAAACCGTGTGCAACTCGCTGGCGACCACAGCGAGACCGGGTTTTGGCTAATCGGCCAGACCACCGCGCAGAACGGGGCCGCGCTGACCGTTGCTCTTGGTTGGTCGCCAAGCCTCGAGAAGGCAGAGTCGGCGCGAAACTTCATGATTCAAATGGCCGACATGGCCGGCGGTTACCTGCCCGTTGAGGGACGACTCGAGCCGAGCGAAGAACCCCAGTCTGCTGACCCAAACAAGCCATACCTGTATGAGTCGCTTTCGATCGCCCAGCTAATCAACGCGCACGGCGCATCCGAGCCAACTAAGACCTATGACGCCTTCTTCGTTGTCTCGCGAGGACTCCCGACCGGCGGCTTGGAGCGAATCGCAATCGGCAAGACTCGTGATGCGGGGCAGCTGAACCTGTTGAACGCGTTCTATGCGGCCGAGTGGGCCCTCTTCGCGGGCTTCGCCTTCTTTATGTGGTGGCGCATGGTGCGCGACGAGGTCATCCGTTTGCGAGCCGAGGCGCTCGGGGCCGAAAGGTAAACTAGAGGCATGTCAATCCTCCCCGCGCAGGTTCCTCTGGTGCGCTCTGCGCTCAAGTTTTATCGCGCGACTTCTTATGTGACCGGCTCGTTTTTGCTACTGCTGGTCTTCGAAATGCTCGTTCACTATGTGTTCGGTTTTTACTTCTGGCTCGGCGGCCCAAATGGCTTCATTTCGCTCGAGCCGGTTCCCGCAACCGGCGAGGTGCTGCTTTCGAGCGGCATCAACCTGTCTAAGTGGGTCTTGATCATTCACGGATGGCTGTACGTCGCCTACCTGTTCGGTGACTTCAGGCTCTGGACCCTGCTGCGCTGGAGTTTCGTTCGTTTCGTCTTCATTGCCATGGGTGGCATCATCCCGTTTTTGTCGTTCTTTACCGAGCGCCACTTTCACAAGATCGCCGAGGCTCAACTAGCCGAGGTAGCAACAGCAGCCGAGGGGGCCGCCAATTAATCAGCCAGTCTTGGTCGTCGACTTTGGCGCCCAGTATGCCCAGCTAATCGCCCGCCGCGTGCGCGAGGCCAGCGTCTACAGCGAGATCGTGCACCACACGGTGACCGCGGCAGAGGTCAAGGCCAAGAACCCAGCGGCCATCATCCTCAGCGGTGGCCCTTCTTCGGTTTACGAGGATGGCTCGCCACAGCTCGACCCTGCGATTCTCGAGCTCGGGGTTCCCGTGCTCGGCATTTGCTACGGATTCCAGACCCTCGCCAACCTACTCGGCGGCCGGGTCGACAAGACAGGCAAGCGCGAATACGGGGCAACCGAGCTGCGCGTTTCGGCGCCGGGTGAGATTCTCGCCGGCCAGGCATCCGAGCAAATTTGCTGGATGTCGCACGGCGACCAGGTCATGCAGGCACCCGCCGGCTTCGAGGTTCTTGCCTCGACCGACACCACCCCGGTGGCCGCGTTCGCCAACTCGGAGCGCAAGATCTATGGCGTGCAGTGGCACCCCGAGGTCAAGCACTCCCAGTTCGGCCAAAACGTGCTCGAGAACTTCTTGCACAACGCCGCCGGGATTCCGGCCACCTGGAACTCGGGCAACGTGATTGCCGAGCAGGTCGAAAAGATTCGCGCGCAGGTCGGCAGCGACCGCGTTATTTGTGGCCTCAGCGGCGGCGTCGACTCGGCGGTTGCCGCAGCGCTCGTGCACAAGGCCGTTGGCGACCAGCTGGTTTGCGTGTTCGTGAACCACGGGCTGCTGCGCCAAGACGAGGCCGAGCAGGTCGAACGCGACTACGTTGCCGCAACGGGCATCCGCTTGGTCACCGTCGACGCAGAAGAGAAGTTCTTGACCGCTCTCGCTGGCGTCAGCGACCCTGAGACCAAGCGCAAGATTATCGGCCGCGAGTTCATTCGCACCTTCGAAGAGGCCCAGGCTCAGTTGATTGCCGAGGCGGCCGCAGACAACCGCCCGATCAAGTTTTTGGTGCAGGGCACGCTCTACCCAGACGTGGTCGAGTCGGGTGGCGGGGCTACCGCCGGCATCAAGAGCCACCACAACGTTGGCGGCCTCCCAGACGACCTGCAGTTTGAGCTCGTTGAGCCGCTGCGCACACTTTTCAAGGATGAAGTTCGCGCGATTGGCGCCGAGCTTGGGCTCCCGCACGAGATCGTTCAGCGCCAGCCGTTCCCGGGCCCGGGTCTTGGCATCCGCATCGTCGGCGAGGTCACCAAAGACCGAC
>JBEGJS010000095.1:0-11010 GCA_041184485.1 Actinomycetota bacterium
CTCGTGGATGAAACTGCCCGTCGTCGACGACATGGAGCGCGTGATGGCAGCGACCACCCTGCCGACCCTGTTGCTCGGCGGCGACCCTGCAGAGGGCGAAGAAGAGAAGCTGTTTGCCAACTGGGCCAAGGCCCTCGAGTTGCCAGGCGTTCGCGGGCTAGTTGTGGGCCGCAGCTTGCTCTACCCGGCCGCGGGCGATGTTGTCTCGGCAATCGATGCCGCCGCCGCACTCGTGCATCCCGTCAAATAGATTTCAGATACAGAAGAAAAGAAGAAGAGAGACTCGAATGAACAACCTCCCGGTCGTACCGCACTGGATCGATGGCGCTGAGAGCCCAAGCAAGTCAGGCCGCACCGCACCAGTTTTTGACCCCGCACTCGGTGTGCAGACCAAGAGCGTTGCGCTAGCTAACCAGGATGAAATTCACGCCGCCATCGCCAGCGCAAAGGCGGCGTTCCCGGCTTGGCGCGACCTCTCGCTTGCCCGCCGACAGGCTGTCATGTTCAACTTTCGCGAACTGCTCAACGCACGCAAGGGCGAACTAGCCGAGATCATCACCAGCGAGCACGGCAAGGTTCTCTCAGACGCACTCGGCGAGATCACCCGCGGCCAAGAGGTCGTCGAGTTCGCCACTGGTATTCCGCACCTGCTCAAGGGCTTCTACAGCGAAAACGTCTCGACCGGCGTCGACGTTTATAGCACCCGCCAGCCGCTCGGCGTGGTCGGCGTCATCAGCCCATTCAACTTTCCGGCCATGGTGCCTATGTGGTTCTTTCCCCTCGCGCTCGCCGCGGGCAACTCGGTGATTCTCAAGCCATCCGAGAAAGACCCATCGGCAGCCATCTGGATGGCCAAGCTGCTCAAAGAGGCAGGCCTGCCCGACGGCGTTTTCACCGTGCTGAACGGTGACAAAGAATCCGTGGATGGTTTGCTCACGCACCCCGACGTCGCCGCGATTTCGTTCGTCGGTTCGACCCCAATCGCCCAGTACGTCTATGAGACCGGCTCGAAGCACGGCAAGCGCGTGCAGGCCCTCGGTGGCGCAAAGAACCACATGCTCGTGCTGCCAGACGCCGACCTCGACCTGGTTGCCGACTCGGCAATCAACGCGGGCTTTGGCTCGGCCGGTGAGCGCTGCATGGCGATCTCGGTCGTCGTTGCCGTCGAGCCGGTTGCCGACCCGCTGATCGAAAAGGTCGTGGCCCGCATGAGCAAGCTGCGCACCGGCGATGGCCGCCGCGGCTGCGACATGGGCCCGCTGGTCACCCAGCAGCACCGCGATAAGGTCGCCTCATACATCGAGATCGCAGAGCAGGATGGCGCCAAGGTTGTCGTCGATGGCCGCAACGGAGAGTTTGACGGAGCCCCAGAGGGCTACTGGCTCGCACCGACCCTCATCGACAACGTGCCAACCACCAGCAAGGTTTACACCGAAGAGATCTTTGGCCCAGTGCTCTCGATCGTTCGCGTCAAGAGCTACGACGAGGGCGTTGCGCTGATCAACAGCGGCGCATTCGGCAACGGCACCGCGATCTTCACCAACGACGGTGGTGCCGCTCGACGTTTTCAGAATGAGATTGAGGTCGGCATGATCGGCATCAACGTGCCGATTCCCGTGCCGGTTGCTTACTACTCGTTTGGTGGCTGGAAGAACTCGCTGTTCGGTGACACCAAGGCTCACGGCGTCGAGGGAGTGCACTTCTTCACCCGCGGCAAGGCAATCACCAGCCGCTGGCTCGACCCTAGCCACGGTGGCATTAACCTCGGCTTTCCGCAAAACTAGACCAACTGTCAAACAGAGAGTTAGTCAAAGATGACGTGGTTCTTCAAGAACGGTGAACTAGCCCGCGATGGCTGGGACGCACGCGTCGATTCGAGCATCCCTGGATGGCAGCACACCGGGCTTCGCGTGGCAACCCTCGGCCACGACAGAATCTTCGAAATCGAAGCTGACGACAACGAGCGCGTCATCTTTGCTCTCGAGGGATCGGGCTTCACCGTCGAGCACCGCCCCATCGGCGCTGCAACATTCCAAAGCCGCTTTCTGCGCGGCCGCGAATCTGTCTTTCACGGGCCAACCGACGTGATTTATTTGCCGCGCGACACCGCGGTTCGCATCCACGGAAGCGGTCGAGTCGCAATCGGTGAGGCGCCCGCCCGCGAGGCCAAGGCGGTGCAGTTCACGCCTGCCGAAGAGGTGCCCGTTCTGATTCGCGGAGCCGGCCGTTCGACCCGCCAGGTGCACAACTTTGGCGTGCCTGAGAACCTAGACGCGAGCCGCTTCATCGTGTGCGAGGTTATCGTGCCTGCCGGCAACTGGTCGGGTATTCCTCCGCACAAGCACGACAACTACGTGGCCGGAGTCGAGTCGAACCTAGAAGAGATCTACTACTTTGAGGCTGCCGTGCAGCGCGGAGTCGAAGCCCCAGTGCAGAGCGACCCCATCGGCTATCTGCGGGCATACGCATCCGACGACCGGCCAATCGACATCACCGAAGAGGTTCGCAGCGGCGACGTCGGCCTGATTCCCTATGGATGGCACGGGCCAGCAATGGCTGCTCCCGGCTACGACCTCTACTTCTTCAACGTGATGGCCGGCCCCGACCCAGATCGCGCGTGGAACATCACCGACGACCCGAACCACACCTGGATTCGCCAGACCTGGCATCACGAAGATGCCGACCCAAGACTTCCGTACACCGCAGAGTAAGCAGCAGGAGACCACATGGCAACCCGTCGCATGACAGTCAGTCAGGCAATCGTCGAATTTTTGGCCCACCAATACACCGTGGATGGCGACTATCGCGAGCGCACCGTGGCCGGCATGTTCGGCATCTTCGGGCACGGCAACGTGGCCGGCATTTCGCAGGCTCTGCTGCAGGCAAACACCGAAGACCCAACCAAGATGCCGTTTCACCACGCTCGCAACGAGCAGGGCATGGCCAACGAGGCAATCGCATACGCCAGGATGACCCGTCGTCGGTCGGTTTTCGCGTGTGCTGCATCCGTGGGGCCTGGCGCTGCCAACATGCTCACCTCTGCAGCCGTGGCAACCACCAACCGACTGCCAGTTTTGCTGCTGCCTAGCGACACCTTTGCCAACCGCGCGCCAGACCCCGTGTTGCAGCAGCTCGAGTTGCCGCACGACGCAACCGTCACCGTGAACGACGCGTTCAAGCCGCTCTCGCGCTTCTTCGACCGCGTGACCAGGCCCGAGCAGTTGTATTCGGCGCTGCTTGGCGCCATGCGCGTGCTTACCGACCCGGTCGAGACCGGTGCCGTGACCATTGCCCTTCCAGAAGACGTGCAAGCCGAGGTCATCGATGTGCCCGAGGAGTTCTTGGCCGACCGCGAGTGGCACATCCGTCGCCCACGCCCTGACGCCGGGGTCATCGAGGCCGCCGCTCGCGTGATTCGCTCGGCCAAGCGCCCGATGATCATCGCCGGTGGAGGCGTCATCTACTCTGATGCCCACGCGATTTTGCAGCGTCTCGTCGAGGGCACTGGGATTCCGGTTGGCATGTCTCAGGCGGGCGTCGGCTCGCTCAACTGGGACCACCCGCAGAACCTTGGGGCGGTCGGTGCCACCGGCACCAGCGCTGCAAACAAGGCGGCAGCCGAGGCAGACGTCATCATCGGCATCGGCACGCGCTACAGCGACTTCACGACCTCAAGCCGCACGGCGTTTCAGAACCCGGATGTTCGGTTCATCAACATCAACGTGGGCAGCTTCGATGCGTTCAAGCACGGTAGCGCGATCCCCGTGGTCGCCGACGCCCGCGAGAGCCTGACCGAGCTGTTGCCAGCGCTCGCTGGCTATCACGTGCCGGCAGACTTTGGCGCAAAGTACTCGAGCGATAAGCGCGAGTGGGACGCCGCGGTCGATGAGAGTTTTGTCGACCAAAAGCGTGACCTGCCAAGCCAGGCCGAGATCATCGGCGCCGTTCAGGCAGCGAGCGACCCTCGCGATGTGCTGATTTGCGCAGCCGGCTCGCTTCCGGGCGACCTTCACAAGCTGTGGCGCGTGCGCGACCCGCTCGGCTATCACGTCGAATACGCGTTCAGCACCATGGGTTACGAGATTGCCGCCGGCCTGGGCGTCGCGCGCGCCGATAAGACTCGCGATGGGATCGTGATGGTCGGTGACGGCTCATACATGATGCTCCACTCCGAACTGGTAACGGCCGTTGCCGAGAGACTCAAGTTCATCACCGTACTGATTCAGAACCACGGATACGCCTCGATCGGGCACCTCTCTGAGGATGTCGGATCGCAGCGCTTCGGCACGAAGTATCGCTTCAAGAACCACGAGACCAACAGCCACGAGGGCGACGAGAAACTGTCTATCGACCTCGCCGCCAACGCGCGCTCCTATGGCGTGCGCGTCATCGAGGTCGCACCAGGGCCGAACGCGCTCGCCGACCTGAGTGCCGCCGTCAAGGCCGCCAAAGCACACGAGGGTGGCCCGGTTCTCATTCACATTAACTCTGACCCACTTATCTATGCCCCGGATGGCCTCGGCTGGTGGGATGTTCCCGTGTCGGCAGTCTCAACCGTCGCCAGCACTAAGCAGGCTTATCAGGACTACGCCAAAGCCCTGCAAAAGCAGAAAAAGTTACTTGGCAACGGAAGCATCGATAGGGGAACACTGTGAGTGGTCAGATCAGAGTAGGTTCGGCTCCCGACTCTTGGGGCGTCTGGTTTGCAAATGACCCGAACCAGGTTCCTTGGCAGCAGTTTTTGGACGAGGTTCAAGAAGCCGGCTACCACTGGATAGAACTCGGGCCATTCGGGTACTTGCCAACTGACCCAAACCAGTTGGCCGATGTCCTAGCTGAGCACGACCTTCGATTGAGCGCGGGCACTGTGTTCACCGGATTCCACAAGGGTGATGACCAGTGGGAGCGAGCTTGGAATCAAGCTCTTGATGTCGCAGGTTTGGTTAGCAAGTTAGGGGCCGAGCACCTGGTGGTCATCCCGGATCTCTGGCGATCCGATGCCACTGCCGAGGTTCTAGAACCACGGGTGCTGAATGCCGATCAGTGGAAGAAACTTGCCTCTGGCCACGATCGACTAGGCAAGGCCCTGTGGGAGGAATACGGCATTAAGCAGCAATTCCATAGTCACGCGGATAGCCACATCGGAACCTATCAAGAGGTCGAGCGCTTCCTGAACGAAACCGATGCAGAATTCACCAACTTGTGTCTGGACACCGGCCACTTTGCCTATTACCTCGGTGACAACGTCAAGTTGATGAACGCATACCCTGAGCGAATCGGCTACCTGCACCTCAAACAGGTGCACCCAGACATCCTCGCCGAGACGCTGAAAAATGACCTCCCGTTTGTCGAGGCAGTCGCTAAGGGAGTCATGACGGAACCTGGCGCACAGGGTGTTCCAGATTTTGCGCCGATCCTAGAGAAGGCAGTCGAGATTAACACCGAAATGTTCGCAATCGTCGAGCAAGACATGTACGGATGCGCAGTGGATGTTCCCCTACCAATCGCAAAACGCACCCGTGACCACATCGGCAGTTGCACCAAAGCTGCTCGGTTCGTTTAGAAAGGCACCAACTCAAAATGGTAAAAATCGCACTTGATCCGACACCTTTTCACCACACGAACAGTCTCCTCGAGTTTCCGGAGGTCGCGGCTCGAGCTGGGTTTGAATGGCTCCAGGTGACGCCCCACCCCGACCTAATCCCATTCTTTAATCACCCGAAGGCAGACGACGCTCTCGTCGCGAAGTTCAAGAAGGCGGCCGCCGACGCTGGAGTAGGGCTAGCCAGCACACTGCCCGTACTTAGATGGTCGAGCCCAGATCCAGATGCTCGCGAGGCGGCGGTTCGCTACTTTAAGCGCGTCTTGCGAATCACGGAGCAACTCGAAATTCCCGTAATCGGAACCGAGTTTTCAGGCCGCCCCGAACTGGCCGAAGAATCCGAGCGCGCTTTTTATCGGAGCATGGAAGAACTCTTGCCACTCATCGAGAAGTCGGGCGTAAAGGTCTTCATCGATCCACACCCAGATGACTTTGTCGAAAACGGGCTGGCGGCTTGGCGCGTCATCCGTGGTGTCAACAGCAGCTCGCTGGGCATGGTCTACGTGGCTTCGCACACGTTCCACATGGGAAACCAGCCAGACGCAATTCTCGAAGCGGCCAAGGGGCGAGTCGGCATCGTTCACATGAGTGACACCATGGATCACACCGCCAGCCACGGATTGCGCTACATTACTAACCCGCCGGGCAACGCCGTTCGGGTTCACCAGCACTTGCGGGTTGGTGCCGGGGATGTCAATTTTGACCAACTGTTTGCTGCCCTGAAGCGAACTGGGTTCTTAGACAACCCCGAGAGCATCATTTGCTCAAGCGTCTTCGCCGAGAATGAGCGCAACCACGAGACCGCCGTGTTTCAGCTTTCGGCCATCAAGGCTTTGGTCGCGAAACACAGCTAGATCGATCTGGTCGAACCTCGTTCAATAAGAATCGGATCAACGACAAGTCGCTCTACCGCGACCGCGGGGTTTTCGATTCGCGCCAGCAGTAGTCGTGCCGCGTTTGTGCCGATGGCTGCGTCGTCGTAGGCGACTGTGGTCAGGTTTAGGTTGAACTCGGATGCGGCCGGCGAGTTGTCGTGGCCGATCAGCGAAACATCGCGTGGCATTTCGAGCCCCTTAGATCGTAAGTAAGCGAAGCTTCCAGCCGCCATGTAATCGTTTGCCGCGAAAACGGCGGTGAGTTTGTCATCGAGCTCGAAAAGCTCCTGCATGCCGGCAAAGCCAGCCGGTTCGTCGGTGGTGCCACCTTGGCCTACGATTCTTGGCGCTAAGCCGAATTCGGCCATGGCTTGCTCGTAGCCCTGCCTTCTCTTTGCCGCGGTACCGCCTTCGCCCGTGATGTGACCGATGTGCGAGTGCCCCAAGTCAATCAGGTGCCTCGTAGCCAGATAGCCTCCAAGCGTGTCGTCGCTCGTGACGTGATCAATAGTTGAGATTTCTCTGCGGCGGTCACCGACAAGTACGCCAGGAAAGTCGTAATCGCGCTCTTTTAGCGAGTCTGGCTCGGTCGCGATTATCACGCCATCGACGTGCAGGGCCCGAAAGGCGTCGATCGGGTCATTCGAGCCATCGCCGACACGGTGCAGGTCGCTCACCGCGATCTGGTAGCCGGCTGCATCGAAAACCTGCCTGATGCCCGCCAAGATTCCGACAAACCAAAGGTTGCTGTAGCTGTCGATCACAACGCCGATGCTCTTGCTTCGATTTCCGGCTAGGAGTTTTGCTGCCTGGCTAGGGGCGTAGTTGAGCGACTGTATTGCCTCGAGGACCGCTGACCTGCGAGCGTCGCTCACGCCTGGGTCGTTCTTTAGCACAAGCGAAACGAGCGATTTCGATACGCCTGCGACTTGCGCGACGTCGTAGATCGTCGGTCGCTTCTTTGTCATTCTTGAACGGGCTCCAAAGGTTTTTACCGAGTCTATTTGCATAGCTGCAAGCCAGGGCCGGGATTCTTGCCGAGAGCCGTCGTAACGGTTCAATAACACTAAGTCCTAATGTCATTACAAAGATGGTCAAAAGGCGTTAGTTTCTACTTGAGCGACTTATGGAGCGCTCCAAAGTTTTCAAAGGGACTCAAGGGAGAGACAATGCCAATTGGTGTAGCGGTTATCGGCGCAGGAATGGCTGGTCGCGGGCACGCTGCTGCATACCGTGCGGCTACATCTCTCTATGGCAGTGATTTGCCCGAGGTTCGCCTGGTCTCGATCGGCGACGTAAATGAGACATTTGGTAAGGCTGCTGCAGATCGCTTCGGATTTGAACGCTCCGACTCCGACTGGCGTCGAATCGCCGACGACCCAAACATCGATGCTGTGAGCGTTGTCGTTGCAAACCACCTTCACCGCGAAATCGTGGAGGGTCTGCTCGCTGCCGGAAAGCATGTCCTTTGCGAAAAGCCACTCAGCGACACCATCGAAGACGCTAAGGCAATGGTCCTGGCGGCCAACAACGCATCGAGCGTGGCTCGCATCGGCCTGACATTCTTGAGAAACCCGGCTATCGCTGCCATTCAGCAGATCATCGCATCGGGTCAGCTCGGTAGAGTGCTGCACTTCAGCGGCCGCTACTGGGCCGACTATTCGGCCGACCCTAAGGCACCGATGGCCTGGCGCTACAAGGGTGCCATGGGCACCGGCGCACTGGCCGACGTTGGCAGCCACATCTCGTACGTTTCGGAGTTCATCGCCGGTGCGCCGGTGAAGTCGGTCTCTGGCGCAAGGTTTGTCACCTCTATCAAAGAACGCCCGGTTGCGACTGGCGCGGTCTTGGGCCACAACCACGCCGAGGTCTCTGACGTCATGGAGGCAGTAGAGAACGACGACTATGCGGGCTTCACCGCTGACTTTGGTGGGGTCGCCGGCGTTATCGAGGTCTCCCGCGTGGCCGCTGGTCACCCAACCACGTTGACTTTTGAGGTTTACTGCGAAAACGGTGCAGCAACGTTTGACCAGCGTCGCAACGGCGAGTTTCAGCTAATGCTCAACGAAGGTCCATACGGCCAGCGTGGTTTCAGAACCGTTCAGGTTGGACCGTCGCACCCATACATCGCAGGTGGCCTCGCCGTAGACGCCCCTGGTGTCAACGTGGGTCAGAATGACCAGTTCTTCTTTCAGAACAGGGCATTTCTACAGGAGGTCGCTGGCCTGCCAGAGTCGGCAGCGCTCCCATTCTGTGCCACCTTCGAAGACGGACTTCACAACATGGAAATCCTCTCGACCGTCGTGGAGTCGTATCACCAGGGCGGAATCTCGCTCGATGTTCCGACTGCCTCGCCAAGCTATCTGCAGAAGGCAGGCCGTTAAACATGAGACTTGGCGTATACAACGCGATTCTTCACGATCGCTCGCTGCCTGAGGCGCTCAAAGCAGTCAAGGAGCTTGGCCTGCAGGGTCTAGAGCTCAATACCGGTGGATTCCTTCCTCCGACCCACATCCCGAACATCGACGAGATCTTGGTGTCAGACAGTGCTCGCGATGATTTCTTAGGAATCTTCGAAGAGGCAGGTGTTTCACTGGCCGGCCTCAACTGCAACGGCAACCCGCTGCACCCAAACCCCGTGATTGGTGATGCTCACGCCTTCGACGTGATTCGCTCGATCAAGCTGGCCAGGCGCCTAGGGCAAGACCGAGTCGTCACGATGTCGGGTCTGCCAGGCGGCGAACCGTCGGCAAAGGTAGTCAACTGGGTGGTCAACGCCTGGAACTCCGCAGCCCTGGACGTAATCGAGTACCAGTGGTCGGTTGCGACCGAGTTCTGGAAAGAAGCCAACGCCGTAGCCGCCGACTTGGATGTCAAGGTAGCGCTAGAACTGCACCCACAGAACGTAGTCTTCAATGTGCCAACCATCCGTGAACTTGTAGAACGCACCGGTGCCACGCACGTTGGTGTGGAGCTAGACGCATCGCACCTTTTCTGGCAGCAGATGGATCCAGTTGCCGTAGTGCGAGAGCTCGGCGACCTTGTGTTCCACGCAGCTGCCAAAGACGTGCGTGTCAACGCCGACCATGCCTCGCTGTTGGGCGTTCTCGACAACAGCTTCAGAAAACTTGGACCCAACGAAAATCGAACCAATCTTGGTGGCGATGAGTGGGCGAACGAATGGCCAAAGCAGGCGGCATGGGACTTTGTCGCCGTCGGCAAGGGCCACCCCGCCGAGTACTGGGCGGAGTTCATTAAGGCTTGTGACGAGGTAGATCCAAACATGTGGATCAACATCGAGCACGAGGACGTCTCTATGGGGCGCATCGAGGGTCTTGAGTTTGCTTGCTCAACGCTCTTCGAGGCCGCAAAACAGGCGGGCTACTAACTAAATAGAACTTCGGACAGATGCAAGGAAGTCTGAACCGAGGATTGCTCCAAGCCATCCGGCGACGGGCATCTAAAAATGAAAGGAAAGTGACATGAAGTTCACTCGTACCGCAAAGCTAGCCTCACTTCTGGCTGTGTCAGCATTGTCGCTGGCAGGGGCAGGCGTGGTTTCTAGCGCACAGGCTGCCGGAGGCGAAAAGGTTTACGTCATCGGTGGCATGCCAAGCGACCCATTCTGGTCTGTTGTTAAGTCCGGAGCAGAGGCCGCAGCAAACGCAGTTGAAGCAGCTGGTGGCACCGTCACCTGGCTTGGTCCTCAGAACTACGACAACCTTGGTCCAGACGCTGGCAAGCTCGTTGACACCGCAGTTTCTAACGGTGCAACCGCTATCGTCATCGCCGACTGGGTTCCAGCAGCAGAGAACCCTGCCATCAAGCGCGCCGTCGCCAAGAAGATCCCAGTTGTGATTTACAACGCTGGTGGCGTCGCTCAGGTTAAGGCCACTGGTGCCCTTACCTACATCGGTTCCGATGAAGGAGTCGCCGGTAAGGCCGGTGGCGCATACTTCGCAACTCACGGCGCGAAGAATGTCCTCTGTGTAAACACTGGTCCTGGAAACGCCAACTACGAGTCGCGCTGTGGCGGCATCATCGCTGGCGAGAAGGCCAACGGCGGCAAGGGCAAGCAGCTTCCACTTCCTGCATCGAGCTTCGGTAACCCAACCGCTGTTTCGAACGCAGTCAAGGCAGCACTCCTCAAGGACAAGACCATCACCGGTGTTGTTACCCTTGGTGTTCAGGATGCAGACAGCTCGGCCGCAGCTATTGCTGCTGCTGGTCTGACCAAGAAGGTCAAGCTTGCTACCTTCGACATGTCGACCAACACGCTGAACCGCATCTCTGCCGGAACCCAGCTGTTCGCAATCGACCAGCAGCCATGGCTGCAGGGCTACCTGGCTACCTCGGTAGCTTGGCAGTACGCTCAGTACGGCATCAAGCCTGCAACCAGCCCAGTTCTCACTGGCCCAGCAATCGTTGACAAGAGCAACGTTGCACTGGTCAAGACTGGTGTTGCTGGCGGCGTTCGCTAAGTAGTTGAGTCAGGGGTGGGTCGACTAGGCGACCCACCCCTTTCTCCAATAA
>JBEGJS010000096.1:0-2917 GCA_041184485.1 Actinomycetota bacterium
CCAGCAAAGCAGCCAGCACGGCAATCGAACGACTCAGGGGTTTAGGCACTCATCCAGCCTACTTAAGCAAAAAGGCGCCGACCGAAGTCGACGCCCTCTTGTGAAACTTGAACTACTTAACAGCAGCCTTCAGCTTGCTTCCAGCCGAAACCTTGACGGTGTTGGCGGCTGCGATCTGAATGGTGGCGCCGGTCTGAGGGTTGCGACCGGTGCGAGCTGCACGGTGGCCCTTCTCAACCGAAAGCCAGCCTGGGATGGTGACCTTGTCGCCCTTGCCGACGGTTGCGGCAATCTGTGCGAACAGTGCGTCAACAACGCGGTTGACTGCTGCCTGGGACTCGCCGGTTGCTGCTGCAACTGCTGCTACGAGGTCGCCCTTGTTTAGAGTGTTAGCCATGTTGTCCTCCTGGACTTCTAGACGTATGTGACGGTCTGTCGATACAAAACTACAGCGATGTAGTTCCGCGTCAATGCTAGCCTCTCGGCGTGTTGAGGGGTTTATTTACAACGATTTTTTACGCATTTTGGGGCCAAATTCACCCGTCGGCGTAATCCGGGTCGGTTAAAGAGAAAACCGCCATCCATTTCGGATGACGGTCTGCTCGAAAAGTTGGTGATTACCAGGACGACTTGGTGATGCCTGGCAGCTCGCCCTTGTGAGCCATGTCACGAAAGCGAACACGCGAGACGCCGAACTTGGCGAGGTAGCCGCGTGGACGACCATCGATGGCGTCGCGGCCGCGAACGCGAACCGGCGAAGCGTTGCGTGGCAGCTTCTGCAGGCCGATGCGGGCCTCTTCGCGCTGGGCGTCGGTCGAGGTTGGGTCGACTAGAGC
Source organism: Actinomycetota bacterium (assembly GCA_041184485.1). Taxonomy (GTDB): domain Bacteria; phylum Actinomycetota; class Actinomycetes; order Actinomycetales; family Microbacteriaceae; genus Rhodoluna. The sequence continues at coordinate 837 of JBEGJS010000096.1, forward strand.
CTTCTTCAGTGCGAGGCGCTTCTCTGCATAACGCTCAACAACAACCTTGCGTTGCTCGTTACGAGCGATCTTGCTCTTCTTAGCCATGGATTAACGCTCCTCGCGGAATTCAACGTGCTGACGCACTACTGGGTCGTACTTCTTAAGAACGATGCGGTCTGGGTCGTTGCGGCGGTTCTTCTTGGTCACGTAGGTGAAACCAGTGCCGGCAGTCGACTTCAGCTTGATGATCGGACGAATGTCCTTGTCTTTCTTAGCCATTCGCTATTCCTTAGATCTTCTCGCCGCGGGCAAGCAGTTCGGCAACAACCGACTCGATGCCACGAACGTCGATTACCTTGATGCCGCGAGCGCTCACCTGAAGGGTAACGTTGCGACGCAGCGAAGGCACAAAGTAGGTCTTCTTCTGCACGTTTGGGTTGAAGCGACGCTTGGTCTTGTTTTGAGCGTGCGAAACCGCGTGACCAAACTGAGGCTTGGTCTCGGTCACCTGGCAATAAGCTGCCATTTTGTCTCCTTCAGGGGCAAGCCTCATGAGGGCCATTTCTGGCGCACTTCGAAGGGCTTGTGTGAAAAGTTTGGTTGCACATGGCAACTGCTCAAGTTTAGGCGAGAATCGGCACCTTAAGCAAGTCCCGATTTTCGCGAAACCCGCATCCGTGTTGGCTAGGCGCTTGGCTGCGATGCCGCCGCGACGAGTCGGTCGCGTTCGGTGCGCGCGCTGATCGCCATTGCCATGAACACGAAGCCGACAATCATGCTCGGAAACGCTCCGAACAGAAGCAGCAGCACGAAGATGCCGAGCATGTTCACGACGGCTGGAACCGCGCCGGCGATCATGGGACCAGCGGTGAAATACAGGATCAGCAGCGGCAAGCTGGCCGCGGCAACCCAGCCAAAGATGAAGCCCAGCTTGCGAAACTTCTTGCGCCTGGTCTCGGCTGCCTGAGCCAAGATGCTGATGGATGCGTAGTCGACGCTACTGCTGCTCGATGCTTGGCTCGCCATTGGTTTCTCCCAGATTCGTTTTGCCTAGGATAGCCCGATTGTGGCGCAGAATGGCGATGCCCGTCAAAAGCAGCACGGCACCGGCGGCAAGAATAATCGGCGCTGTGGCGGAGTCCCACTCCAAAAGCTCAAAGAAGAGTTGTGTCATCGGAGCGTTGTAATAGGTCGGGCCCTTCTGGGCGTGATCCCAGGCCTGGTTGACGCTGTTGAGATAGACAAGCCCAAGGAAACCGGCTAGTTCGAGAACCAGTAGCGACGAGGAAACACCGAACAGAACGCGTGCGTCTCGACGGCGGCGAGCGATGAACTCACCGATCGCCGAAGGCGACTCGTTTATGGCCTGGTCCTTTAGCCAGTCCTCACGCTTGCGCAGTGCCAGGCCGACGCCCAACAGAGCAAAGCCCGCCCCAATGAGCACGGGGCTCAAAAAGACCACCGAGTAGAGCAGTGGAAGGAGCACCGGTGTCCAGGGCGAAATGGTGCCGCCGCGTCCGCCGAGCGGCATCAGGCCAAAGAAAATGAAAGGCGCCGCGATCGCCGAGAGGCCGAAAGCCACCCCGATGCGGCGCGCACGCCTGCGGTCGGCCTTTAGGTTTCGGGCGAGCTCGATGAGCAGTTCATCCATGATTAGTTGCCTTTCTCGGTGGAGCAGTTTGAACAGGTGCCAAAGATGTCGATGGTGTGGCTGACCTGGCTGAAGCCGTGTTCAGCGGCGACCTGCGCCGCCCACTCTTCAACGCGAGCCGCCTCGATCTCGACGGTTGCGCCGCACTTTCGGCAAATGAGGTGGTGATGGTGGTCGGTGCCGCAGGCGCGATAGAGCAGTTCGCCGTCGTTCGATTGCAGCGAGTCTGCCTCGCCCTGCTTGGCCAGGTCGGCGAGCGCGCGATACACCGTGGTCAGGCCGATGGTCGATCCGTGGTTGCGAAGCACGAGGTGAAGCTGCTGGGCGCTCACGAATCCGATGGACTCGCCAAGCGCGTGCTTGACCGCGTCTTTTTGCCAGGTGTTTCTCGAACTCATTTGACCGAACCCTTCTTGAAGCGGCCGATGACCCAGCAGACCAGATAGAT
>JBEGJS010000097.1:0-3558 GCA_041184485.1 Actinomycetota bacterium
GCAGAGGTTGCGCCTGCAAACCAGCCATCCACGTATGGAACCAACGCGAGCGACACCCGACTCAACCCGAAGTACACCTTTGACAGCTTTGTGACCGGCGTTTCGAACCGCTTCGCCCACGCGGCGGCCTTCGCCGTGGCCGAGACTCCCGCCAAGGCCTACAACCCGCTCTTTATCTATGGCAACTCGGGCCTGGGCAAGACCCACCTCTTGCACGCGATCGGCGACTACGCGCTAAAGATGTATCCGCGCCTAAAAGTTCGATACGTTTCGAGCGAAGAGTTCACCAACGACTTCATCAACGCGATTCAGAACAACCGCACCGCCGCCTTTCAGGGGCAGTATCGCGACATCGACATTCTGCTGATCGACGATATTCAGTTCTTGCAGGGCAAAGACCAGACCCAAGAGGCGTTCTTTCACACCTTCAACACGCTGCACGATCACAACAAGCAGGTCGTAATCACCTCGGATGTGCACCCGAAGAAGCTCACCGGATTCGAAGACCGTATGCTTTCGCGTTTTGAGTGGGGCCTGCTGACCGACATCCAGGCGCCGGAGCTCGAAACCCGCATCGCGATTCTTCGCAAAAAGGCCGAGAATGACAAGCTTCGCGTCGCCGACGACATCCTGGAGTACATTGCCTCGCGGGTTTCGTCAAATATTCGCGAACTTGAGGGCACGCTGATTCGAATCACCGCCTTTGCTGCGCTTAACCGCACGCCGGTTGACATGCAGCTCGCCCAAACGGTACTCAAGGATGCATCGCCTGGCGACGGTGCGTCACAGATTTCGCCTCGCGACATCATCAACACCGTGGCCGCGTATTACAAGATCAGCTCTGATGACATTTATGGCCGCTCGCGTGTTGCTGCGGTTGCCATGGCCCGGCAGATTGCCATGTACATCTGTCGTGAGCAGACGGACATGTCACTTCCAAAAATCGGTGCTCTCTTTGGTGGCCGCGATCACACCACCGTTATGTACGCCAATAAGCAGGTTGGCGAGCTGATGCGCGAGCGTCGCTTTGTCTATAACCAGGTCACCGAGATTCTCGACAAAATCCGCTCCGACCGCCGCGGTTAGATCTTTCTGCTTGAGTTTTTGGTCCGGCTTTCGTGCGCCGGCCCAGTCATCCTCGCCAAAGAAGCTTTTGTTTCTAACTTTTTGGTTACTGACACCTGTGTATAACTTTGGGGATAAATTGCCTGAATCTGTCGAAAGGCTCTGCATAAAGGGGACTGGATCGGTGAATGACAAATTCGCCTTCCACAGACTGTCAAGTTATCCACAGAGTTTTCCCCAGTTGTGTATACAACTTACACGTTTGTAGTTTTTAGCATTTATGTGGCCAAGAAGCATTTGTCCACAGTTTGCACAGAGGTTATTAAGTCATTTAAAGAGAATTAAATAATTTGAAATCCGATAACACTTCTGCTGATCCAGGTAGCCGGCAAACTACAAAACTGCTGACCCTAAAAGTCGTGTGATTATGCGAGGATTAGTGTTCGCCAATACATGAACGAGGTCAATCTTGAAGTTCCAAGTTAACCGTGACGCTTTGCACGAAGCTGTTTCGTTTGTCGTGCGACTTTTGCCTCAGAGAACAACTCTTCAGATTCTCAGTGGCATTCTGATCGAAGCAGATGCAAACGCACTTCGACTTTCGGTATTCGACTACGAGGTAAGCGCCCAGGTAGAAATCGTCGCAAAGGTTGATCAAGCCGGCCGAGTTCTAGTGTCTGGTCGACTACTTGCCGATATCGTCAACAAGCTGCCTAATGCTCCAGTTGAAATTCACCTGGATGGCACCAAAGTATTTATTACCTGTGGCCCAGCAAAGTTCAACCTTGCAACCATGGATCTCGAGGCGTATCCACCACTTCCTGAAATCCCAGAAGTTTCTGGAACCGTTTCTGGCGAAAACTTCTCTGAAGCCGTTGGCCAAGTTCACGTTGCATCTTCAAACAACGACGTAATGCCACAGCTAAATGGCATCAACATCGAAGCCGGCGACAAGGCGCTGACCCTCTCGGCAACCGATCGCTACCGAGTTGCAATGCGCGACCTCAGCTGGAACATGACTAACGACGTCACCGGACGCACGGCACTTGTGCCAGCGCGCATCCTGCAAGAAGTTTCAAAGACGTTCTCGAACCAGGGCGATATCGCAATTTCGTTTGCAAACATTGGTGACCGCGAGATGATCGCGTTCACCGCAAACAATCGCTCTGTCACTGCCCTGCTGATCAAGGGTAACTTTCCGGCCGTAAAGCCGCTGTTTCCCGCAAACGTCGCTGAGTATGCAATTGTTGGCCGCAACGACATCGAAGAGGCCACCAAGCGCGTGAGCCTGGTGCTCGAGCGCGAGAGCCCGCTGAAGTACAGCTTTGAAGACGGCTCGGTGTTGCTCGAGGCTTCGGCCAACGAGAATGCCCAGGCATCCGAGAGCGTTCCGAGCGAACTCACCGGCAAGGGAATCGTGGTTTCGCTGCGACCTAACTTCTTGCTCGACGGCATTCACGGCGTTCACACCGAGTTTGTGAAGATTGCCTTCACCAACAACGACAACCCAAACAAGCCAGGCCCGGTCTTGATCACCAACCACGGTGCAAAAGACAAGTCAGAGTCAGACACCTTCAGGTATCTGCTGCAGCCAAACCTGTTGGGCACTCGCTAAAAGCGAATGTTTGTCAAACACCTTGTTCTAAACAACTTCAGAAATCACAAAAACACGGATGTGGCCCTAGCGCCTGGTGTAGTTCTGCTGATTGGGGAAAACGGACACGGTAAGACAAACCTGGTTGAGGCTATCCGTTACGCATCCACGCTGGAATCGCACCGCGTTGCCGGCTATCAAGCCCTGATTATGGCCGGCGAGCAGTCAGCGACTATTCGCGCGCTAGCAACCCACGACGGCCGTGACGTGATTCTCGAGCTCGAGCTCAATCGCGACAGCGCCAATCGCTCCCGCCTGAATCGAGCAGACCTGCCCAAATGGCGCGACGTGCTCGGCACGGTTCAATCGGTGACCTTTGCGCCAGAGGATCTCGACATCGTCAAGAGGGACCCCAGCAACCGCCGCGCGTTTATTGACGAACTTGTGATTCAGGTTTGGCCGAGGTTTGGCGGCATCTATTCCGACTACGACCGTGTCTTGCGCCAAAGAAACACCCTGCTGCGCACCGCCCGCCAGACCGGAACGCGCGGCACCGCCCTTAGCACCCTGGATGCCTGGGACGCGAGCCTCGTTAGTTATGGCTCGCAAATCATTGAGGCGCGAGCCGACCTCGTCGGCAGGCTCAAACCCCTTCTGCTAAAGGCATATCAAGAGATCGCGATTGCCAACAACGAGCCCAACATCCTGATTAAGTCTTCGATTCTTGGTGCCCAGGTGAGCGAGGATGATGACGCCGACGGCATGGAGTTTCTCGAAACGGCCGACAGGGCTGCCATCGCCGACGCTTTTGAGCAGAAACTCGCCATGGTGCGCGCCAAGGAGCTTGAGCGCGGCATCACGCTGATCGGCCCGCATCGAGACGACCTGGTGCTGATGCT
>JBEGJS010000098.1:0-3176 GCA_041184485.1 Actinomycetota bacterium
AGCGCTTTGGCGTTGGCGTTCAATCGCTCGGTGTCTCTGGCCACCATCACCAGGTTGTACCCCTCGGCGGCGAGTTTGCGACAGAAACTATCGCCGATGCCGGCGGTCGCTCCGGTTACCAGCGCCCAACGCGACACGACTAGTTGCCCGCCGCGATCTCTTTGGCTCGGGCGAGAGCTGCCGCGGTGGCTTTAGTGAAGAGTTGCTCGAGTTGCGCATCCTCGAAAACCGCGATGGCGCGCATCGTGGTGCCGTTCGGGCTGGTCACCTGGCGGCGAAGTTCTTCTGGCGTTTTGCCGGAGGCAGCGAGCAGCTCGGATGCGCCGAGGAAGGTCTCTTCGACCATCATGCGGGCATCTTCGGGACTGAACCCCATGGCGATCGCGGATGCGGTGAATTCTTGGATGAAATAGAAAACGTATGCCGGGCCAGACCCGCTGATGGTGCTGAGTTGGTCTATCTGGTCTTCGCCAACCACGAGCACGCGGCCGATGGTTTCGAAGAGTTCGGTGGCTTGCTCTAGCTGTGCACCGGTGGCCCGAGTGCCGGCGGCCAGGCCGGTGACCGCGCGCGACACGATTGCCGGTGTGTTGGGCATCGAACGGATGACCGCAACCGAGTCGGGCAGTGCGCCCTGCATTGCGGTGGTGGTGATTCCGGCGGCAACGCTGATCACAAGGGCTGAAGGCTTGAGGGTTGAGGCGATTTCGGCGAGAACTTCGAGCACATAGCCGGGCTTGACCGCGACCAGAATCACATCGGCGGATGCGGTGGCCTGAGCGTTGGCTTGAACACTCGCCTCGAGTGCGTATGCGGTCACGCCGAACTCGTCGGTCAGGCGTTCGGCACTCGCAACTGATTTGGTGCTGATTGCGATTTGTGCCGCATCCACGCCAGAGCGCAGCAAACCGGCCAGGATGGCGGTGCCCATCGACCCGGCACCGAGAATCGCAATTCGTTGATTGTTCACAGGTCAAGTTTAGGCGTGGCCACTGATGTCTGGCGGGGTTGGTAGTTTTGTTCTAAACACTTAGGAGCAACATGGCAACCCGCGCGAAAAGCGAATACACCTGCAGCGAATGCGGGTGGGCGAGCGCCAAATGGGTCGGCCAATGTGGCGAGTGTCAGCAATGGAACACCCTGGTCGAAGGGTCTGCCGGTGGCGCTCGCGGGTTAGGCGTGGTCAAGTCAATCAAGCCAACCAACATCGTCGGGTCGGCCGCCGCTCGACCCATCACCGAAGTTTCGAGTCAAAACGTTGCCTCACGTTCCACGAAAGTTGCCGAGTTCGACCGAGTTCTCGGTGGCGGCCTCGTGCCTGGCGCGGTGGTGTTGCTCTCCGGCGAGCCGGGTGTTGGCAAATCAACGCTCTTGCTCGAGGTCGCCGCAAAGACGGCGCAATCAGGGCTGCGTGTGCTCTATGTTTCTGGCGAAGAGTCGGTCGGGCAGATTCGACTTCGTGCCGAACGCACCGGTGCGCTCACCGAAAACCTCTATCTGGCGTCCGAAACCGACCTCGCTTCGGTGCTTGGCCAGATCGATGCCATCACCCCTGACTTGGTTGTGGTCGACTCGGTGCAAACTATCTCGGCTGCCGAGCTCGATGGCGCTGCCGGAATGCCCGCTCAGATCCGCGAGGTTGCCGCCAACTTGATTCGAGTTGCCAAGGAGCGCGACTTGCCAATCGTTCTGGTCGGTCACGTCACCAAAGACGGCAGCATCGCCGGGCCTCGCGTGCTCGAACATCTCGTTGACGTGGTTTGTCATTTCGAAGGAGACCGTCAAACCTCGCTCCGCTTCGTCCGATCGCTTAAAAACCGGTTCGGCCCAACCGATGAGGTGGGCTGCTTCGAGATGACCGGCGAGGGCATCCGCGAGGTTTCCGACCCGAGCGGCCTGTTTCTATCGCGACCCGAGGTGCCGGTCAGCGGCACCTGCGTAACCGTCACAGTCGAGGGTCGTCGTGCACTGATCGCCGAAGTGCAAGCCCTAGTGGTCAAGTCGTCCTCACCTCAACCACGTCGCGTAGTGAACGGTGTCGATTCTTCGCGCGTCGCCATGTTACTCGCCGTGCTGGAGCGCCGAGCGGGGCTGCGGGTCGGCGAGATGGATGTCTACGTTTCGACCGTCGGTGGAGTTCGCATCACAGAGCCGGCTGCCGACCTAGCTATCGCGGTGGCCATCGCATCCGCGGTTCACGACAAGCCGATTGCCCACGACCTGGTTGCCTATGGCGAAATCAGTCTCGCAGGCGAGATTCGCAAGGTTTCTAACTCCAAGCAGCGCGCCAACGAGGCAGCTCGCCTTGGCTTCACTCGACAGGTTGACTCCGAGGTTGGCGGGCTCAATCAAGCGCTGGCCCTCGCGCTCAACTGGTAGCCGCTAGACGGTCTTAGTCACTCGAGCGGGGTTTCCGACTGCCACACTTCGGGCAGGCACATCCCTGCTGACCACGGCACCAGCGCCAATCACCGCCGAGTCACCGATGGTTACGCCCGGCAGAATGATGGCTCCCGAACCAATCCAAACATTCGCGCCGATGGTGATTGGCTTGGCCGATTCCCAGCCTTCAGCGCGCAACTCTGGGTCGAGTGGGTGCAACGGGGTCATCAACTGAACGTTCGACCCGAGCATCGTGCCGCTGCCGATACGGATTTCGGCAACATCCAGCGCGATCAGACCGTAGTTGGCAAAACAGTTGTCGCCCCAGTGAATGTTTTTGCCGAAGTCGACCTTGATCGGTTCGCGAAGAAAGACGTTTTCACCGACCGAGCCGAAGATCTCGGGAAGCAACTTGAGTGCCTTATCAGAGTCGAACGGCAACGTGTTGTTGTATTCGGTGCACAAGCGGCTAGCTCGGGCGATGACTTCCCAGTGTTGTGGCCCGGCTTTGTACCAGTCGCCAGCCTCCATGCGATCCCACATCGACCTGGTGTCGTTGGGGTCAACCGGTTTCATGTCTGAATCGGATGCCATGCGAATGCCCTAGTTGAGCAAGAACTGGTTCTTGTCGGAGAGCACGCCGTTGACCTCGGCGACCAGGGTGTAGGCACCCGGATCCACTGGAACCTGTCCTTCACCGCATCCCGTGCTCGACGAACGCACGCGCAACCAGGCGACCGGAGGGCTGGCCTGAGGAGCGCCAGGCTCGAGTGTTAAAACCTGGGATTGAAGGC
>JBEGJS010000099.1:0-11309 GCA_041184485.1 Actinomycetota bacterium
GACCTCCGCTACGCCGATGCACTCACCATGGCAGACAACATCATGACCTTCAGAACGGTCATCAAAGAGGTTGCCATCGAGCAGGGTGTCTATGCGACCTTCATGCCTAAGCCATTCACCCAGCACCCAGGTTCGGGCATGCACACGCACATGTCGCTCTTCGAGGGCGACACCAACGCCTTCTTCGACGCTTCGGGCGCCTATCACCTGAGCAAGACAGGACGCCACTTTATCGCCGGCGTTCTTCGTCACGCAGCCGAGATCACCGCGGTCACCAACCAGTACGTCAACTCGTACAAGCGCCTCTGGGGCGGTGGCGAGGCGCCATCCTTCGTTTGCTGGGGCCACAACAACCGTTCGGCACTGGTTCGCGTGCCGCTCTACAAGCCAAACAAGGGTCAGTCATCGCGCATCGAGTATCGCGCTATCGACTCCGCAGCCAACCCATACCTTGCATACGCGCTCATTCTCAATGCCGGCATGAAGGGCATTGAGGAGGAATACGAGCTGCCTGCCGAGACCGAAGACAACGTCTGGGATCTGACCGACTCAGAGCGTCGCGCAATGGGAATCGAGTCGCTGCCGCAGAACCTCGAGCACGCGATTCGCAAGCTCGAACAGAGCGAGTTGGCTGCAGACACCCTTGGCGAAGAGGTATTCGCATACGTGCTCGCAAACAAGCGTCGCGAGTGGGCGGAGTACCGCTCACAGGTGACGCCGTTCGAGCTGGCACAGAACCTCGAGACGCTCTAGAGCAAATGGCCGATGCCAAGGCGATTGGTCTCTCTGAACTAGCTAGGTTTGGCTTCGTTCAACTGAGTGAGACCGTGCCCAAACTCGACGCCCTTGTGAAGTTGGTTGGCGACGCGGGTCGTGCAACCGTCGCGTCACTAGCCAAGGCTGCCGACTCGGATGCTGCTCTGAACCATCTGCTCTACTTCGCAGAGCAAGACAAGGCGAGATTCAAAAAGCTGCTCGGCAAGGCCGACATCGCCGACCGCATCTGCAGAGTGCTCGGCGCATCCGAGGGTTTGGTCGACTTCTTGCGCCGTCAACCAGCTGCGTTCGCAGAGTTCGAAAAGCCGGTAACTTCTCTCAGGGATCAGCGAGAAGTCACGAAAATCTTCAAGAATGCAGTCTCGGCAACCCTCGCTGAGTCCTCACCCGCCTCCAACGCATGGTGCGCCTTGCGCATGGCCTATCGACGAGAACTGCTGCGAGTCGCGATCTTCGACACCTCGCAGCCAAACGCCGAGGCTGGCCTGCCCATCGTGGCCGCGGCCTTAAGCGACCTGGCGGGGGCCGCCCTCGATGTAGCCATCGACATTGCTCGCTTCGAACTCAAGTCGAGCACCGAGTTTGGCAACTTCACCAAGGCGGAGGTCGATTGCACTCGACTCGCGGTGATCGCGATGGGCAAGTGCGGCGCGCGCGAGCTCAACTACATCTCAGACGTCGACGTCATCTTCGTAGCCGAGAGTGGCTCTGCAGAACTCGAGACAAGCAGGGCCCTTGACGTTGCCACAAAGCTTGCAACCAGGATGATGCGCGCGCTGGACGCCACCGCCAGCGAGCCCGGCCTCTGGCAGGTCGACCCAAACCTAAGGCCAGAAGGAAAGTCTGGCGCGCTGGTTCGAACCCTCGAATCTCACCGTGCCTATTACGAGCGATGGGCAGAGTCGTGGGAGTTTCAGGCGCTGCTCAAGGCTCGACCGATAGCGGGCGACGAGGCACTCGGGCAGGCTTATTTCGAAGCAATGAACCCGTTTGTCTGGCAGTCGGCAGGGCGCGAGAACTTCGTCGAGAGCGCGCAGCGGATGCGCGAACGCGTCACGACCAATATCGCCAAAGATGAGCTCGACTGGCAGATCAAGCTCGGGCCCGGTGGCCTTCGCGACGTCGAGTTCACGGTTCAACTGCTTCAACTCGTTCACGGCCGCACCGACGATACCGTTCGCACTCAGGACACGCTTTCTTCGCTTCGGGCGCTTGCCGCCGCCGGCTACATCGGCCGACAAGAGGCCGAGACATTTTCGGCTCACTATCGGTTTCTGCGGCTGCTCGAGCACCGAATTCAGCTCACTCAGCTGAGGCGCACCCACCTCATGCCCAAAGAGGAGGCCAAGCAGCGAGTCTTGGCTCGCTCGCTCGGCGTGGGCAGCACCGCAGAGGCCCTGGTCGACCGTTGGCAGGCCGTCAAGCTTGACGTGCGAACCCTGCACCAAAAGCTGTTCTATCGCCCCCTGCTAAGCGCCGTGGCCAAGCTGCCCGAGGGCGGACTCGAGCTTACCTCCGACCAGGCTCAAGATCGCCTGCGCGCCATCGGTTTCGCTGACCCGAAGGGTGCCCTGGCCCAAATCGCCGCACTCAGCGGAGGCCTCTCGCGAAGGGCGGCCATCCAAAAGCAGCTCCTGCCCGTGTTGATTCAGTGGTTCGCCGATGGAACCGACCCAGACTCGGCCCTGTTGGCCTTCAGGCGCCTCTCAGAAGACCTGGGGGAGTCGCACTGGTACCTCAGAATGCTTCGCGACTCATCTGGCGCGGCGCAGCGCATGACGGTAGCGCTGTCTAACAGCAAGTTGGTCCAAGACCTGCTCGAGAAGGTTCCCGAGGGCGCCGCCTGGTTCGAAGACGCGGCCGCCCTTCAGCCGCTCGATCACTCCGAGCTGAGCAACGAATTTGCCGCACTCGCCGAGCGTCACGATTCCAAGGATGCCGTTGCTGCTGCGATCCGGTCTATTCGCAGGCGCGAGACTCTGCGGCTCGCGTTGGGCGCGATTCTTGGTGACCTCACCATAGAGCAAATCTATGCCGGGCTCACCGACCTTGCTGAGGCTTACCTCGGCGGCATGCTCAGGGTCATCTATGACTTCGACGAGGGGCAGATCGCCGATCGCCCCATCGCAGAAGTTCTTGACTTCTGCATCGTTGCGATGGGCCGGTTCGGCGGCGCCGAGGTGGGCTTTGGCTCTGATGCCGACGTGATGTATGTCTACGAGAAGACCGAGCGGGTAAACGGTGAGTATGCCCAGCGCGTTGCCGAGCGAGTGATCGCTGAGCTAAAGCGACTGACTCAAGACCCCATCCTCGAATTCGAACTAGACATCGACCTTCGACCGGAGGGCAAGAACGGCGCGGTGGTGCGTTCGCTCGAGTCATATGCGGCGTATTACGAGCGTTGGGTCGACCACTGGGAGGCTCAGGCCCTAACGAGAGCGCGAGTGATCGCAGGCTCGGATGGGCTTGCGGCCAAGTTCACCGAGCTCATCAATGTCTACCGCTATCCCAAGCGGATGACGGCCGAGGCGGTGGGGGAGATTCGTCGAATCAAGGCCCGTGTCGAGACCGAGCGTTTGCCCATGGGGGCAGACCCACGCCGGCACCTCAAGCTTGGCCGCGGCTCGCTTAGCGACGTCGAGTGGCTGGTGCAGGTTTATCAGATGAGGTTTGGCGACGCTCATCCGTCTATTCGCAGCCCACGAACCCTAGTCGCGTTGGAAGCCTGTGTTGCCGAGGGACTACTCGAGGCGCATGACGCACGAGTTCTAGAGGAAGCATGGACCCTGGCATCGCGCGCGCGGTCTGCCCTGATGCTGTGGGCCAATAAGCGAAGCGACGTGTTGCCGACAGACCGACGACAGCTAGAGGGCATGGCGAGGATTCTCGAATACCCGCGGGGCTCGGCAACCCAGCTCGAAGAGGACTACCTGGGCTTCACCAGGAGAGCGCGCTCGGTGTTCGAGCGACTTTTCTACGCGCCTAACTAGCGACGCGAGGGCGAACATCCGAGCATAAAAAAGCGGGCCACGATTTCTCGTGACCCGCTTTCTTCTAACGACTAAACGCCGTAGTAAAGCTCGAACTCGTAAGGGTGAGGACGAAGAGCAAGTGGCTTGATCTCCTTCTCGCGCTTGTAGTCGATCCAGGTCTCGATGAGGTCCTTGGTGAACACGTCGCCTGCGGTGAGGTAGTCGTGGTCGGCCTCGAGAGCCTTGAGCACGTCTTCGAGGTTGCCTGGAACCTGAGGAATGTTCTTTGCTTCCTCTGGTGGCAGCTCGTAGAGGTCCTTGTCGACCGGAGCGTGTGGCTCAATGCGGTTCTTGATGCCGTCGAGACCAGCCATGAGCATCGCAGCGAATGCGAGGTATGGGTTGCTCGAGGCGTCAGGAGCGCGGAACTCGATGCGCTTGGCCTTCGGGTTGGTTCCGGTCATTGGGATGCGGATTGCAGCCGAACGGTTACCGGCCGAGTACACCAGATTGACTGGAGCCTCGAAGCCTGGGACCAGGCGGTGGTAAGAGTTGACGGTTGGGTTGGTGAACGCGAGCAGGCTTGGAGCGTGCTTCAGGATTCCACCGATGTACCAGCGAGCGAGGTCGCTGAGGCCGCCGTAGCCGTTCTCGTCATAGAACAACGGGGTGCCGTTCTTCCAGAGCGACTGGTGCACGTGCATGCCCGAGCCGTTGTCGCCGAAGAGTGGCTTTGGCATGAAGGTTGCGGTCTTGCCCCACTGGTTTGCGACGTTCTTGACGATGTACTTGAACTTCAGGATGTCGTCTGCAGCGCTTACGAGGGTGTCGAAGCGGTAGTTGATCTCGCCCTGTCCTGCGGTGCCGACCTCGTGGTGGCTGCGCTCGACCGAAAGGCCAGCTGCCTCAAGCTCGAGAACGATGTTGTCGCGCATGTCTGCGTGCTGGTCAACTGGCGAAACAGGGAAGTATCCACCCTTGTACGGGGTCTTGTTGGCGAGGTTTCCGCCTTCTTCGACGCGACCCGAGTTCCAGGCGGCCTCAGACGAGTCAACGAAGTGGCTCGAACCGTTCTGCTTGTACTCGTAGCGAACGTCATCGAAGATGAAGAACTCGGCCTCAGGGGCAAAGAATGCGGTGTCGGCGATGCCGGTGCTGGCGAGGTAAGCCTCTGCCTTCTTGGCAACCTGGCGTGGGTCGCGACCGTAGATCTCGCCGTTGCGTGGGTTGTAGATGTCGAACAGCATGACAAGGGTCTTCTCGGTGCGGAAGGCGTCAAGGTATGCGGTGGTCACATCTGGGATGAGCTGCATGTCGGACTCGTGGATCGAGGCAAAGCCGCGGATCGAGGAACCATCGAAAAGCTGACCATCTACGAAGAACTCTTCGTCAATCATCGATGCAGGAAGGTTGAAGTGCTGCTGAACGCCAGGGAGGTCGGTGAAGCGCACGTCAAGGAACTTAACATCGTTGTCCTTGATGTACTTCACTACCTCTGATGCCTGGGTAAACAATGGCTTTGCCATAGGGAAATCCCTTCAGGTGAAGTTAAACGGGAGTTTGGGCACGTCTTTGGCCTAGGTCAAGTTTAGTCGCAGGGCCTCGCTATGTGATGCCAATCAATGTTTCGGCAATGTAAAAGATATGCCGCTCGTTTAGGCTCTTATGGTGTCTGAATCATCCGCGTCTGTGAACTATCCGGGCAAGCGTCTCGGCTTGCCATTCTCTGGCCCTGGGGCGCTCGCCAAGATGGGTCGTCGGGTAGCGGCGCTGGCTATCGACTGGGCAATCTCGCTGTTTCTCGGAGCGACGTTCTTCAAATACGACAACACATCGATCATGATCCTGTTTGTCTCGCTCAACTACCTGTTCGAAGTCACTACCTCTGCAACGATCGGTCACCGCCTGCTAGGGCTCAAACTGACCCGCACGAACGGTCATTGGGTCGGTTTCTGGCGACCACTCGTGCGAAACCTGTTGCTCATTCTGGTCATCCCGGTGGCAATCTGGGATGCGGACGGGCGTGGACTGCACGACAAGGCGGCCGGTACTCTTTTGGTGCGGCGCTAGAGCGATCTTTGTTGGTCGCGTTTAGCGACGGGGTGCGCGCATTTTGCGCGGGTCGATTCCCTTTGGAATCGGAAGGCTCTTTCCGAGCGACGAAAGCCTGTTTCGAACAGCGCGAATTTCTGCCCTATTTAGAGTCCTCTTTGACTTCTGCAGCGTAGATGCAAGCTTTGTGATCGAGATTCCGTCGGAGTCACCAGTGACGAAAATGGTGATGACCTCAACACCCGGGGCGATTCGCTGCACTGTCTTGCGCTCGTCTGCGATCATCTGGGAAACGCGGGTTTTTGAACCTTCGCCGATGAGTGCAACACCGCCGGGGCCTATCGCGCGATAGACCGCATCCATGCTGCGGTTGACGGCCACCGGTTGCTCGCTACCAGTCCATCCGCGTCGAAGTGCGCTTCGCAACACTGCGCCAACGGCACCTGGCTGGCCCTCGATCTGCGCGTATGCCGCCTTTTCGGCTCGCTTGGACATCACGATGAGGCCGATCAAGAAGGAGAACAGAACCGTTGTGACCGACCAAAGGATGATGCCAACGGGGTCGCCGTCGGTCAGAGTCACGGTGGCGAAAACGCCGAGAATCAGCGGAATACCGGCTGCTAGGGATACCCAGAGAATCGACTTGCGGTCTGACTTGAAGGTCATCTTGTAGATGCCGATAAGTTGCTTGACGCGCGACGGTTTCTTTTCGATGGGGTTCTTTGCCATGGCTAATAGCCTAACGAATGACTAAACGGCTTGGCTGAAGCCGTCGCGTGCCGCGGCCTCGGCAAGGTGGTTGAGGTCGGCGGGAATCTCGCGACCCTTCTTGATCATGGATGCGACCCAGAGGCGACCGGCGCGATAAGAACTGCGAACCAATGGACCAGAAAGTACTCCGAGGAACCCGATGTCCTCGGCCTCCTCGCGGAGCTCGACGAACTCCTGCGGCTTTACCCAGCGCTCGATCGGGTGGTGGCGAAGGCTCGGGCGCAGGTACTGGGTGATCGTGATGATGTCGGTTCCAGCGTCATAGAGGTCTTGTAGGGCCTCGCTGATTTCTTCTCGGGTCTCGCCCATTCCTAGAATCAGGTTCGACTTGGTGACCATGCCGGCTGCCCGCGCCTGAGTGAGCACATCGAGCGAACGGTCGTATCTAAACGCTGGTCGAATCTGCTTGAAGATGCGCGGAACTGTCTCGAGGTTGTGAGCAAAGACCTCGGGCTTAGCATCGAAAACGTGCTGCAGCAGCTCTGGCTTGCCTGAGAAGTCGGGCACGAGAATTTCGACGCCGGTTCCTTGCGACTGCTGGTGAATCTGGCGGATGGTCTCGGCATAGAGCCACGACCCCTCGTCATCCAGGTCGTCGCGAGCAACACCGGTGACCGTGGCGTAGCGAAGCTGCATTCGCGCCACAGACTCACCAACGCGTCGCGGTTCATCCGCGTCAAAGTCTGCTGGCTTGCCGGTGTCGATCTGGCAGAAGTCGCAGCGGCGGGTGCACTGTGAGCCGCCGATTAGGAATGTCGCCTCGCGGTCTTCCCAGCATTCGAAGATGTTTGGGCAACCGGCCTCTTGGCAAACGGTGTGCAGACCCTCGGTCTTCACTAGGTTCTGCAGGGCCTGATACTCGGGGCCCATCTTGGCGGTGGTCTTGATCCACTCGGGCTTCTTCTCAATCGGCGTGGATGCGTTGCGCACTTCGATGCGAAGCATCTTCTTCGCTGCTGGACGCTCTTCGGTCATTTGGTACTTCCGCCTATCTCGCCCAGGTGTCGCTGAACTACTTCTGCTGCCATGCCGACGGTGATTTCACGTTCGGCCAATATGGATAGAGTGCTGCTGGATGCATCTTTTATTCCACAGGCGATTATTGTTTCATAAGGTTGCAGTGAGTTATTGCAGTTGAGTGCGAAGCCGTGCATCGTGGTCTTCTCTGCAACCCGGATGCCGATTGCGGCCACCTTAACGTAACCGGTTGCGGTGGCTACCCAGACGCCGGTTCTGCCATCCACTCGCTCGCCAACGACGCCAAACTCGGCAATCGAGTCAATCAGCACCTGCTCGAGCCAGCGGACATAGCCGACCACGTCGATCGGCTGGGGGAGTCGCATAATTGGGTAGCCAACCAGCTGGCCGGGGCCGTGCCAGGTAATCTTGCCGCCGCGATCGACCTCGATGACCGGTGTGCCATCCTGGGGGTGCTCTTCGAGCTCGGTTCGCTTGCCCGCTGTGTAGACGGCCTGGTGCTCAAGAAGAATAACGGTGTCGGGACGCACGCCCGAAACGACTTCGGCATGAACCTCTCGCTGCAGTTCCCAGGCAGCCTCGTAATCAATGAGGTTGGGGGCGAATCCGGCGATTTCGAACTTGGGCATTTGTTCAATTCTAAGTTGCCTGCGGTTGTGAATAGTCCGCCATCCACTTTCTGCTCGGATGCTCGCTTGCGCAGCGATGTTATTGCCATGCTCAGGTGGGTGCGATACCAAACCATGCCGAGGCTCGCCCTCAGGCGCCTGCTGCTTGAAAGGCGCGACTTGGTGCCCTTGCGAAGACTCCATGGGCAACTCGCGACTGGTCGACTCCTCCTTGGTGAGATTCGAGCCGTTCCTATGCTTGCGGGTTCAAATGTTCTCGGGGTCGAGCCCAGTTCTCAGGCGCACTGGACAAACCGCCGCGGCTTGCGAAGACGTCCTGCATGGGTTGCCCTTGCCTCGGTGGTCTTACTATCGGGCATGCTCTGTGCCATAGGCACTGCACAGCACCCGCGCGCCACCTACAAACCTCCAAGCGCCAAACCCGCGGTGCCAGCTACCGAGAAGGCATTGAACCAGGCGTCGCACACCGCAAAGGCTGGGCCGGGGTCGTCAGCCATCGTGCTCGGCGGCATCGCCAGCGAACTGGTTAAAGGAAAAGTGCGCACCTACGTGAAGCAGGGGCGCACTTGGATCCTTGAAATCGGAGGTTAGATGCCTAGGTTGCCATCGAAGTTGGCCGACTCGAGACGAGCCTTGACGTCAACCAAGAAGCGGCTGGCGTCGGCGCCATCGACCAGACGGTGGTCGTACGAAAGGGCCAGGTAAACCATGCTGCGAATGGCGATCGAGTCATTGCCCAGCGAGTCGGTGACCACAACTGGGCGCTTGGTGACGACTCCGGTGCCAAGGATGGCGACCTGTGGCAAGAAAACCACTGGGGTGTCAAACAGGGCGCCGCGCGAACCAGTGTTAGTCAGAGTGAAGGTTCCACCCGAGAGCTCGTCTGGCTTTAGCTTGTTTTCGCGGGTGCGAGCGGCAAGGTCAGCAATCTGCTGTGCGATGCCTGCAAGTGACTGCGATGCGGTGTCGCGAAGCACCGGGGTCAGAAGGCCACGTTCGGTGTCAACGGCAAAGCTGATGTTCTCGCCGTTGTGGTAGACGATGTTTTCGCCCTCGATCGAAGCGTTGAGCTTCGGGTGAGCGCGAAGGGCCTCGGCGGCTGCGAGTGCAAAGAACGGCATGAAGTTGAGCTTGACGCCAGCCTTAGCGGTGAACGAAGCCTGAACGCGGCTGCGCAGTTGTGCGATCGCGGTGACGTCGACCTCGACCACGGTGGTCAGCTGGGCGCTCTGGGTCATCGAGGCCACGGCGCGTTCGGCAAGAACCTTGCGAAGGCGCGACATTGGCTCGGTGGTGCCGCGTAGCGCGGAAGCCTCGGCAGCAACGTGTGCGACCTGAGCCGCTGGTGCCGAAACTACGGTGACTGCGCTGGTTGCGGCGGCGAGAACGTCATCCTTGCGGATTCGGCCACCGACGCCGGTGCCAGCGATTGAGTTCAGGTCGACGCCGCTCTCGTTTGCGAGCTTGCGCACGAGCGGGGTCACGTAGCCGGCGTCTGATGCTGGGGCTGCTGCGGCGACTGGAGCGGCAACGACCGGGGCGGGGGTCACAGGGGCAGCGACTGGAGCAGCGACAGGCGCTGGAGCTGCGTAAACCGGAGCTGCAGGCGCTGGGGGAGCGGCAACCGGAGCCGGTGCCTCATAAACAGGTGCCGCAGGGGTCTCTGCAGGGGCTGCGGGAGCGGCTGCCTCGACTGGTGCGGCGGCACCCTCGCCGACGATTGCCAAGACGGCGCCAACGGCAACAGTCTCATCCTCGGCAACAAGGATCTGCTGCACGATGCCAGCGACCGGGCTAGGAATCTCGGTGTCGACCTTGTCGGTAGAAACCTCAACCAGCGGCTCGTCGATTGCGACTGAGTCGCCGACCTTTTTGAGCCAACGGGTGACGGTTCCTTCGGTGACGCTTTCGCCGAGGGCAGGAAGTAGGACTTCGCTCATGATCGGTGCTCCTTATCGAATCAATACTAAGCGTGGGCGTGAAGAGGCTTGCCCGCGAGAGCCAGGTGAGCCTCGCCGATTGCCTCGTTCATGGTCGGGTGGGCGTGAATCAGGGTTGCCACGTCTTCTGGGTAAGCCTCCCAGTTCACGATGAGCTGGGCCTCGCCAATCTGCTCACCAACGCGCGAGCCGATCATGTGAACGCCGATGACAGGGCCGTCATTCTTGCGGATCAACTTGATGAAGCCCGCGGTGCCGAGGATCTGGCTCTTGCCGTTGCCGCCCAGGTTGTATTCGTAGGTGCTGATGTTGTCGGCACCGTACTTCTCGGCTGCCTTGGCCTCGGTCAGGCCGACCGAAGCGATCTCTGGCTCGCAGTAGGTGACCTTTGGAATACCGTTTTCGTCGATCACGGCAGGGTTCAGGCCAGCGATTTCCTCTGCGATAAAGATTCCCTGCTGAAAACCTCGGTGTGCGAGCTGCAGGCCGGGCACGATGTCTCCGGCTGCGTACACGCCAGCCACGCTGGTCTGTAGGCGCTCGTTGGTAAGCACGAAGCCGCGGTCCATCTGAACGCCCTGCTCCTCGTAGCCGAGGCCAGCGGTGTTCGGGCCGCGACCGACTGCAACTAGCAGAAGCTCCGCGCTGATGGTCTCGCCGCTCTCGAGGCTGACGACAACTCCGGTGTCTGACTGCTGCACGCCCGAGAAGCGAACGCCGGTCTTGAAGTTGATTCCACGCTTGCGGTAAGCGCGCTCGAGGGCCTTCGAGATCGATGGGTCTTCGTTAGGCACCAGCGATGGCAGGCCCTCAACGATGGTGACATCGCTGCCGAAGGACTTCCAGATCGATGCGAACTCGACGCCAATGACGCCGCCGCCAAGAATAACGACGCTGGATGGAACGAACTCGAGCTGCAGAGCGGTCTCGGAGGTGATGACGCGGCCACCAATCTCAAGACCTGGCAGGCTGCGGCTGTACGAGCCAGACGCGAGAACGACGTTCTGGCCGGTGTAGTTGTCTCCGTTGACGGTGACGGTCTTTGGGCCAGTCAGACGCCCCTCGCCGGCAACAACGGTGATTGCCTTGGAGTTGACCAGGCCGGTGAGGCCCTTGAACAGGCGGTCAACGATGCCGTCGCGGTACTTGTTGACACCGAGCATGTCTACGCCGGTGAACTGTGCGCCGAT
>JBEGJS010000100.1:0-7562 GCA_041184485.1 Actinomycetota bacterium
GTCGCGCACCTTCTCGCTCACCACGATCCTGGGTGTAATCATCGGTGTCGGCATGTTCGGCGGAATGATGTCGCTGCCTCTCGTGCTGCAGATCGTTTATGGCGCCGACCCAACCCAGGCCGGCCTGCTCATGCTGCCGATGGTTCTCGGCCTGATGACCTCGTCGATTGTCAGCGGTCGCATCACCTCCTCGACCGGCAAGTACCGCATCTTCATGAACGTCGGCACTGGCCTGATGCTGCTCTCTTACATCTACCTCGCGCAACTGCAGACCTCGTGGGCTATCTGGCAGATCTCGATCGGCATGGTCGTCTTGGGTCTCGGCCTCGGCCAGATGATGCAGACTCTCACCATCGCCACCCAGAACGCGGTAGAGGCCAAAGACATCGGCGTTGCCACCTCGTCTTCGACCTTCTTTCGCCAGATGGGCGGAAGCCTCGGCGTCGCGATCTTCCTCTCGATCTTGTTCAGCACCATCAGCAACAAGGGCGGCGAAATCAAGGATGGCCTGATGGCCGCGATCAAGGCCCACCCAGACCTTCTGGCCAAGCCGCAGAATGCGATTTTGACCCAGCCTGGCGTCGACCTGACCGCCAAGATCAACAGCGACTCTTCGTTCTTGAACAAGATCAGCCCCGAGTTCTCGGCTCCGATCAAGACCGCGTTTGCGGAGGCCACCTCGGTGGTCTTCACCGCCGCCGCAATCACGGTGCTCGTTGCCTTCTTGCTCAGCTGGTTCATCAAGGAGCAGGAGCTTCGCAAGATGTCGGGAATGCAGGAGCGCGCCGAAGCGGCGGCCTCGGCAGCCCACTAGGAGAGACTCAGATAAGCCCCCGGTCAGCAGAGCAGGCAGGGGGCTTATCATTTAAGTACACGGGAGTTTGGTAGCACCAGACTGAGAGGAAGACTGTAAGTCTTCGACCGTCAAACCAGCTGTGGGTAATGCCAGTGCTGGGAGGACCTCTGACCCGTGCCCATCTATGAACGGTTCAGAGAGAGGGCACGAAAGTGCATAAGAAATTCATCAGCCGCGCGGCGGCATCCATGTTGGTTATCGGCGTCTCGGCGCTTGGTCTTGCTGCCTGCAGCGGGCTCGGAAGTGCCAGCGCACAGAGCGTCACGCTCGTGACCCACGATTCATTCGTGTGGCCAAAGGCAGACAAGGCCGCCTTCGAGAAGGAGAGCGGCATCAAGGTCAAGGTGGTTCACGCCGGCGACGCCGGAGCGTTGACCAACAAGCTCATCTTGACCGCCGACAAGCCGATCGGCGACGCCTTCTATGGCATCGACAACACCTTCTTGGGCAAGGCGCAGGATGCCGGCATCATCGCCGGAGAGGCCAGCCAAGCTGACTTTGGCGATGTCTGCGTCAACTACGACAAGGACTGGTTTGCCAAGAGCAGCCCAAGAATTGCCCCGCCAACCAACTGGAGCGACCTCATCAAGCCCGCCTATAAGGGGCTTACCGTCGTTGAGAACCCAGCGACTTCTTCGACCGGTCTGGCCTTTGCGGCGCTAACCTACGCCGGCCAACCAGCCGCCGACTACGAGGTGAAGAAGGGTCAGTACGAGGACTTCTGGGCGGCGATGAAGGCCAACGGCGTCAAGGTCGTTGCCGGCTGGGAAGACGCCTACTACACCGACTTCTCTGGCTCCTCTGGCAAGGGCGCCTACCCCATCGTGATCTCGTATTCGACCTCTCCCGCCGATGAGGTTCGCGCAAACGGCAAGTCACAGACGGCTTCGCTCAGCGACGAATGCTTCGGTCAGTTCGAATACGTCGGAACTCTAAAGAACGCAGCCAACGCCGATGGCGCTGCCAAGGTTATCGAGCACCTCTTGGGCAAGGCGTTTCAGTCGACCGTTGCCGAGTCGATGTATGTGTATCCAACCAACCCCGAGGCAGCACTGCCAGAGTCTTGGTCGAAGTACACAACCAAGGCCAAGGCCCACGTTGGCAGAGACATGAACCTTTCGCAGGTGCACGACTACCTGCTTGCCGGTTTCACCAAGGCAGTTGGCAACTAGGTTTCTGCTCTGGCTAGGCCCGCTGGGTTTCATCGGGCTTCTGTTTCTGCTGCCCGTCGCAAACGTGCTTGGGCTTGGCCTGGCGGGGGCAGGAGGCACCGCTTTTGCCAACTCAGAATCAATCGGGCTCGGGCATGACCCGTTGGGCCTGATCTGGTTCACGATCGGGCAGGCGCTGGTTTCGACCGGCCTCTGCCTGATCTTTGGGTTGCCGGTTGCCTACTTGCTTTATCGTCGCCGCCTGCCCGGCCAAAGGCTCTGGCGTGCGCTAACGATGCTGCCGTTCGTCTTGCCGACCCTCGTGGTGGCCATAGGCGTGCGGGCGCTCTTCGGGGGTTCGGTCGCTACCGTTGGCGGGGCCGCCCTGGCCAGCATCCTTGTTGCTCACCTGCTTCTCAACGTTTCGCTGACCACTAGGTTGGTCGGTACCGCCTGGGCTCGCATCGACCTCGGCCAAGAGGAGGCTACCGAACTGGCTGGCGCCGGTCGGCTCAGAATATTCTTCGCGGTGATTCTGCCTCAGGTTCGGGGTGCCGTGGCAGCATCGGCCGCCCTCAGCTTTTTGTATTGCGTCAGTAGCTTCTCGATCATTTTGATCTTGGGCGGCGGCTTCATTCGAAGCATCGAGACCCAGCTTTCGATGGCGGCCACCGACTATCTCGATCTGCGCAGCGCAGGCTTGCTGGCCTTGGCGCAAACCGTCATCACCGTGGTGGCCTTTGTGTTGGCGGGGCGAGTTGGCCGCGGTCAAGGGGTAGAAAAGACCTCGGGCGAGCACCATTCTCGATTGGTTGACAGCCGAGACTTGCCGGCCCTTGCTCTTGGTCTTGCCCCGCTGGTGGCGATTATCGGCTGGATGCTCTGGACGATCGCTGCGCGCTCGTTGACCGAGCCATCGGGCGGCGTCGGGTTGGCTAACCTGGCGAACCTCGGCACGTTTGGAGCCAGGGACCTGCTCGACATCTCGGTTCTCGACTCGATTGGCAACAGTCTCAGAAACGCGGCCCTTTCGACCTTGCTCTCGCTGCTGGTCGGCACCCTGGTCGGCTGGTTGGTGGCTCACTCGCGAGCCAACCGATTAGCGCGCATCCTGGATGTTTTGTTTCTGCTGCCGCTTGGCACCTCGACTGTCGTGCTCGGCTTTGGGTATTTGGTGACCTTCGCCCAACCACCTTTGGCACTGCGCGAAAGCTGGGTCGCCGTGCCGATTGCTCAGGCGGTCATTGCGGTTCCGCTGGTAGTTCGCATGATGCACGGGGCGTTCGAGCAGACCGATCGCGCACTGCTCGAGGCGGCCGCAACCGACGGCGCTGGTCGCGCACGGGTGTTTTGGGCGATCGAACTGCCGCTGATTCGCGCGACCCTGCTTAGCGCCGCTGCCTTTGCCGCCCTGGTGTCACTCGGCGAGTTTGGCGCGGCCAGCTTCTTGGCATTCGGCGACCAGGCCACTCTGCCCACCGCGCTTTATCGACTTATCTCGAGGCCCGGTGCTCAAAACTTTGGCATGGCCATGGCAGTCGCCACCATCATGGCCGCGCTCAGCCTCGCCGTTGTTTTTGCGCTCAGCGGCGATCGGCGAACTCGAAGGGCACGCCAGCCTCATCGAGCCGGCGCCTAATCACGTCGATCGACTCGGGGTTTTGGTCGATGAGCGCAAACTCTCGACCCAGCTCGGCTGCGGCGACGCCCGTTGTGCCCGAGCCCGCAAAGAAATCGAGAACCAGGTCGCCTCGGCGGCTCGATGCCTGAATAATGCGCCGCAAAATGCCGAGCGGTTTTTGGGTCGGATACCCGGTCTTCTCGCGCCCGGTCGGCGAAACGATGGTGTGCCACCACACGTCGGTCGGCAGCTTGCCGCGCTCGAGCTTCTCGGCGGTGACCAGACCCGGCGCCATGTACGGCTCGCGATCCACTTCATCCGAGTTGAAAAAATACGCGGATGGGTCTTTGACGTACACAAGGATCGTGTCGTGCTTGGCCGGCCAGCGGCTCTTGCTCTTGCCGCCGTAGTCGTAGGCCCAGATGATCTCGTTTAAGAAACACTCGCGGCCAAACAGCGCGTCGAGCAGCACCTTGGCATAGTGCGCCTCGCGATAGTCGAGGTGCAAATAGAGGGTGCCCGAGTCGGCCAGCAGTCGCCAGGCCTGCTCTAGGCGCGGCTCCAAGAAGGCCCAGTAGTCGGCGAACTCGTCGTCATAAGAGAGCACGGTCGAACGCACGGATTCGTAGCGCTGGCCCTTGAAGCCAACTCGCCCGCCGGTCTCGACTCGCTTACCAACGGTCTGCCCCCGCTCCTGGCGGCGGCCCGTGTTGAACGGCGGATCGATATAAATAAGTTGCGCCAAACCGTCAGGCATAGACTGCAATATGGTGAGGTTGTCACCCTGATAAACACTGTTCGGCACGAGATGAGATTAACAGCATGGGCATCGAAGTAGTTCACAAACCAGAACTTTCGCGCTACGACCTTTTGCTCGACGGCGAAACGGTGGGCGAGGCCGTCTATCGCGAACAGGCCGACGGTTGGCACTTTGTGCACACCGAGGTCGACCCATCCAAGCAAAATCAGGGCCTGGCCGGCGAGCTCATGAAGCAGGTTTTCGAGGATGTTCGCCGCGAGGGCAAGCACAAGGTTGTGCCGGTCTGCTCATACGTGGTGATGTACATGAAGCGTCACCCCGAGACTCACGACCTGTTGGCCCGTGACTGGGATGAAATCTGGGCCGCCTGCGAGTTTCGCCCGCGTCGCGGCTAGGCGCATCGACCTTGCGGTCGGCTCGACGCTAGGCCCCGAGCACTCGCTCGATAAACCCGAGTAGCTCCGAGATCACTTCTTCTTTGTTGGTCTCGTTGAAGACCTCGTGACGGGCACCCTCATAGATCACGCACTTGAGGTCTTGCACGCCAGCGCGCTTTAGGTAGGCATCGGCGAGCGCCTTGTTGCCCTTTTCGCCGCCGATTGGGTCGTCGCTGCCGGCCATGATCAGCAGTGGCAGGTCATCGCGCACCGAGGCAGCGGGCTTGAAGAACAGCTTCAGCGCGTTACCGACGCCCATAACCTTGGCCGCGTCGGCATAAAAGGTGAACGGGTCGGCCAAGAATGCGTCGGCAACCGCGGCGTCGCGACTCAACCACTCGAAGCCGGTGGCGTCTGGCTGGTCTTTCCACTTCTTGTTGAATGCGCCCATGCCCAGGTAGCGGGGGTCGAGCAAGGTCGAACCGGTTAGCACGGCCGCCGCGTAGTCGGCCGAGTAGTTGTTGAGCAGCTTCTGGGCGATGAACGAACCCCACGAGTGGCCAATCAGAATCACCGGCAGACCGGGGTTTTCTGCCTTGACGAGCTTGGTGAAGTCGTGCACCTGCTCGTAGGTTGCGGGCATTCCGCCGGGGCCGAGGTTGCCCATAGTCTTGGTGGCCTTGGTGGCAACCTGGTTTACGCCGGTCTTGCCGTGGCCGCGGTGGTCGTCGGCATAAACCGAGAAGCCGGCGCGGTTTAAGGCGGCGGCAACGTCGTCGTAGCGGCGAGCGTGGTCACCCAACCCGTGAGCGATCTGCACAACACCTCGAGGGTTCGCTACCGGAAACTCATAGAAGAAGATATCGACGCCCTGGGCATCCTGGAATTTACGCTCGATTGGCAACTCAGTCATGCCGCTAGATTACCGCCCAAAAACTTGGATGCCCCTGAAGCGCCTCCCCGAGCGCGCTGGTCGGGTTGCCGGTGCGTTTTCAACTCAACCCGAAAACGCAGGCCGTTCTCAGCAAACTCCCAAGTTAGACGACCAGAGTGAGAGGCATGAACCAAGACGCAGCCGCAATCAACATCGCGGATCCAGAACCAGAGAAGCCCTCTCTGCGTCTCGTGGCACCCAACACCAAAGTTCGTCTCGGAGCCAACAAGTACCGCACGCTAAAGCGTCAGCAAGACTGGGTCGAGATTTTCGCCTGGGGCACCGTGCTCGCGGTGACCGCTATGTTTCTCATCGACGGCGGGCTGGCTAGCCTCACCGACACCGCAGCCTGGATGTCGGCCATCACCCGACTCACCGCGCTTGTCGCCACCGACCTGCTGCTCATTCACATGCTCCTAGTCGCCAGGGTGCCCTGGATCGACAAGCTCTATGGCCACGACCGCGCGACCCTCACCCACAAAAAGCTCGGCAAGCCGATTCTTTACATCGTGACCGTGCACGTCATCACCTCGGTGATTCAGTACGCACTCTTGGATGGCAAGAACGTGTTCGTCGAGGCGTTCTCGATGATCACCACAATGCAAGACATGTGGACTGCGGCCATCGGCTTTGCGCTGATGCTCGTGGTGACGGTCACCTCGATCAACGCAGCCCGCCGTCGCCTCAGCTACGAAGCCTGGTATCTGATTCACGTCACCTCATATGTCTCGGTGCTCGTCGCGATTCCCCACCAGTTCAGCACCGGCAGCGACATTGCCGGCAGACCAGTGCAGACAATCTTTTGGGTCTCGCTCTACCTGTTCGTTGCTGGCAACATCCTCTGGTTTCGTTTTGCCATGCCGGTGGTCGCAACCCTGCGCCACAGTTTCAAGGTTTCCAACGTCGTTCGTGAATCCAGCGACTCGGTCTCGGTTTACATCGGTGGCAACAAGCTCGAGAAGCTCGGCGGCCAGGCCGGTCAGTTCTACATGCTTCGCGTTATGACCGCAAAGCAGTGGTGGCGGCCGCACCCATTCTCGATTTCGGCGGCCCCCAACAGCGAGTTCGTTCGGTTCACCATCGGCGCTCGCGGCGATGACACCGAGTTGCTGCAAAACCTAAAGCCGGGCACTCGCATCGCCCTAGAGGGCCCATACGGAGTTTTCACCGAAGAGCGCCGCACCCGCGAGAAGGTTGTTCTTCTTGCCGCCGGCATCGGCGCTCCCCCAATCCGCTCGCTCGCCGAGTCGATGGCCGCCCGCCCCGGCGACGTGACCATCATCTATCGCTTTCGTGAATCCGAGGATGCCGCCCTGCTGGGCGAGCTCACCGAAATTGCTCGCAGCCGTGGCTTCAGAATGCATGTGCTCGAAGGCAAGCGCGGAAACCCCAACTCTTGGTTGCCAGCCCACATGTCGGGCCTCAGCGATCACGACCGTCTGACCCAGATGGTCCCATCCGTGAAAGACGCGGATGTCTTTGTGTGCGGCCCAGCCCCTTGGACCCGCGCGGTAGTTAAATCTTTGGACAAGGTCGGAACCCCGACCCACCAAATTCACGCAGAGGAGTTTGCCTGGTGAGAAAGTCAGCAAAAGTAGCATCAAGTATCTTGTCGCTCGGAGTCGTAGCACTCTCGTACCAAGCCGGTCTGGGTCAGCCAGCCTTTGCATCGGCGTCGCCGGCTAGCGGGGCAAGTACCAACACCCTGTCGGTCCAGCCGTCGGCATTCATCAAGACCGCCGCCGTCACCCCGACCACGCCTACCACCCCAGCCGTGGTCAAGAGCGCCACTGGTCCAAAGATCAGCTTTAGGCAGGGTCCAGCTCAGGGTTACATGCAGGTCAAGGCAACCAAGACCAACGG
>JBEGJS010000101.1:0-10196 GCA_041184485.1 Actinomycetota bacterium
ACCTGAGCCTGCAAGAAGAAGAGCGCTCGCCGCCAACCGCCACCCAGGCGCTCGCCGAGCAACTGCGGCACGCTTTGGCTCGTGACGAGCCCCAACTTTGCCGACAAAAACTGAACGAGCCACGCCATTAGGTTGGCGGCGACGATCACCCAGGTCAGCAGGTAGCCGAAGCGTGCGCCAGAACTCAGGTTTGTTGCCACGTTGCCCGGGTCGATGTAGGCGACCCCGGCAACCAGCGCCGGACCAAGCAGGGCGAGACTGCGAAACTTTCCTCTCGCCATGAGAGCTAAACCGCGGTTTAGAAGTCCCAGTCGTCGTCGGTGGTCGACTCGTGCTTGCCGATCACGTAAGACGAGCCGGAGCCCGAAAAGAAGTCGTGGTTCTCGTCTGCGTTTGGCGACAGCGCGGCCAGAATCGCTGGGTTTACGTCGCACTCGTCCTTGGGGAACAGTGGGTCGAAACCGAGGTTCATCAGTGCCTTGTTGGCGTTGTAGTGCAAGAACTTCTTGACGTCGGCGGTGAGGCCGATCTCGTCGTAGAGGTCGGCGGTGTACTTGACCTCATTCTCGTAAAGCTCGAGAAGCAGGTCGTAGGTGTATCCACGCAGTTCTTCTTGACGCTCGGTGCTCAGCTCTGCGAAGCCCTGCTGGAACTTGTAACCGATGTAGTAACCGTGGATGGCCTCGTCGCGAATAATCAGACGAATCAGGTCGGCAGTGTTGGTGAGCTTTGCGCGCGAAGACCAGTACATCGGCAGGTAGAAGCCCGAATAGAAGAGGAAGCTCTCGAGCAGGGTCGAGGCGATCTTTCTCTTGAGCTCGTCTGGGCCGTGGTAGTAGTTCAGGATGATTTCGGCCTTCTTCTGAAGGTGAGGGTTGTCCTCGCTCCAGCGGAATGCCTCGTCGATGTCCTGGGTCAGGCACAGGGTCGAGAAGACGCTCGAGTAGCTCTTTGCGTGCACCGACTCCATGAAGGCGATGTTGGTGAGCACAGCCTCTTCGTGCTGGGTGCGTGCGTCTGGAATCAGGCTCACGGCGCCAACGGTGCCCTGGATGGTGTCGAGCATGGTCAGACCGGTGAAGACGTGCATGGTCAGGGTCTTCTCGTGGTCGCGCAGCGACTCCCACGACTGAATGTCGTTCGATACGGGCACCTTCTCTGGCAGCCAGAAGTTCTGGGTCAGACGGTTCCAAACATCCAGGTCAACTGGGTCTTCGATCTTGTTCCAGTTGATTGGGCGGCTAATGAGCTTTACGGCCATGATTGCTTCCTTTTGTGTTTCTTAGAGCATGCAGCTGACGCAGGTGTCGACCTCGGTGCCGGTCAATGCCTGCTGGCGAATGCGAATGTAGTAAATGGTCTTGATGCCCTTGCGCCATGCGTAGATCTGGGCGCGGTTTACATCGCGGGTTGTGTCGGTGTCCTTGAAGAACAAGGTCAGCGAGAGACCCTGGTCGACGTGCTGAGTGGCAACCGCGTAGGTATCGATGATCTTCTCAGGACCGACCTCGTATGCGTCGTCGTAGTACTCCCAGGTCTCCTCCGAAAGGAACGGGGCTGGGTAGTAAACGCGGCCAAGCTTGCCCTCTTTGCGAATCTCGATGCGAGATGCGATTGGGTGAATCGAGCTGGTCGAGTTGTTGATGTACGAGATCGAACCGGTTGGTGGCACGGCCTGGAGGTTCTGGTTGTAGATGCCGTGCTTCATTACCGAAGCCTTGAGCTCGTTCCAGTCATCCTGGGTTGGAATTGCGACGTTTGAGCCTGCGAACAGTTCTTTGACCTTCGCGGTGGCCGGAGCCCAGACCTGGTCGGTGTACTTGTCGAAGAATTCGCCCGATGCATACTTCGAGTTTTCGAAGTTGTGGAACGCCGACTTGCGCTCGATGGCTAGCTTGTTCGATGCCTTGATCGCGTGGAAGACGACGGTGTAGAAGTACATGTTGGTGAAGTCCAACGCCTCTTCGCTGCCGTAGTGCATCTTTTCGCGGGCAAGGTAGCCGTGCAGGTTCATCTGGCCGAGGCCAATGGCGTGCGACTTGTGGTTGCCATCGCTGATCGAACGAACCGACTCGATATCTGACTGGTCAGAAACCGAGGTAAGGGCGCGAATCGATGTCTCGATGGTCTTGCCGAAGTCTGGGCCATCCATGACCATCGCGATGTTCAGCGAGCCAAGGTTGCACGAGATGTCTTTGCCGATCTCGTTGTAGCTGAGGTCTTCGTTGTATGTGGTCGGGGTGTTCACCTGAAGAATCTCAGAGCAGAGGTTCGACATGTTGATGCGGCCCTGAACCGGGTTGGCGTTGTTGACGGTGTCTTCGTACATGATGTACGGGTAACCCGACTCGAACTGCAGTTCGGCGATGCGCTCGAACAGGGTGCGGGCCTTGATCTTGGTCTTGCGAATGCGAGGGTCGTCGACCATCTCCTGGTACTTCTCGGTGACCGAGATGTCGCCGAACGGAATGCCATAGACCTTCTCTACGTCATAAGGCGAGAAGAGGTACATGTCTTCGTTGTCCTTGGCGAGGTGCATGGTGATGTCTGGAATCACGACACCGATCGACAGGGTCTTGATGCGAATCTTCTCGTCGGCGTTCTCACGCTTGGTGTCGAGGAATCGCATGATGTCTGGGTGGTGGGCGTTTAGGTAAACCGCACCGGCACCCTGGCGCGCACCGAGCTGGTTGGCGTACGAGAATGCGTCTTCGAGAAGCTTCATTACCGGGATGATGCCCGAGCTCTGGCCCTCGATCTTTTTGATTGGTGCGCCATATTCACGGATGTTGCTCAAGCTGAGGGCAACGCCACCGCCGCGCTTTGAAAGCTGCAGAGCCGAGTTAATGCCGCGCGAGATCGACTCCATGTTGTCTTCGATGCGCAGCAAGAAGCACGAGACGAACTCGCCGCGCTGCTTCTTGCCACAGTTCAAGAAGGTTGGGGTTGCTGGCTGAAAGCGACCCGAGATGATCTCTTCGACGAGGTTGATGGCAACCTCTTCTTTGCCTTCGGCCAGGGCCAGGGCAACCATGACCACGCGGTCTTCGAAGCGCTCGAGGTAGCGGTTGCCATCGAAGGTCTTGAGTGCGTAGCCGGTGTAGAACTTGTAGGCGCCCATGAATGCCTCGAAGCGGAACTTCTTCGAGTAGGCGAGCTTTTCGAGCTCTTCGATGAACTCGAAGCGGTACTGGTCGAGAACAGACTTCTCGTAGTACTCGTTCTCGACCAGGTAGTCGAGGCGCTCCTTCAGGCTGTGAAAGAAGACGGTGTTCTGGTTGACGTGGTCGAGAAAGTACTTGCGGGCGGCAAGTTTGTCTTTGTCGAGCTGCAGCTTGCCATCTTCATCCCAGAGGTTGATCATGGCGTTCAGCTCGTGATAGCTGAGGGCGCTCTCAATTGCGGTGGTTCCGGTTGCTACGCCGGAATCGTCTAGTTCTACTACCTGAGTTCCCACAGTATGTTCAGCCTTTCTTTCAACTGCGCTACATCTTCTGGTGTACCCAGGAGTTCGACCCGCTGAATCAGCGGAACTCCGAGCTTTGCCGAGACGATGTCTCCTGCGAGTCCGTATGACTCACCGAAGTTGGTGTTACCGGTGGCGATTACACCTTTGATGTGTTTCCGATTTTCTGGATTATTCAGAAACTTGATTACCTGTTTCGGAACCGACGTCTTTTCTTCGCCGGATCCGTAGGTGGGGACTACGAGAACGCTGTCGCGGCCGTAGGTGAAGCTTGCGGCCTCATCGGTTTTAAGCGGGATGCGAACCGAGTGGAGGCCAAGTTTTTCTACGAGCCGTTTGGTGTTCTCGGAGACGCTTGAGAAGTAAACGACGTCGTACATGACTGAACTAGGCGGTCTTTAGGGCCTTGATTTGGTCCATGCGAAAGCCGCTCCAGTGGCTGTCGCCAGAGATCACGACAGGTGCCGAGGTGTAACCGAGCGCCTTGACCATCTCAAGTGCTACTGGGTCTTGGCTCATGTCGACCTCTTCGAATTCGACATCGATGCTCTTCAGCATGCGCTTGGTGCTCTCGCACTGTACGCACGATGGAAGGCTGTAGACCTTTACTTCTGCCATGACGCTCTCCTTCGAGTCGCCGGGGTTTTTAGCCCCGTTTTTCGGTTCTTGTTGATAAATCTTCGCTTTGACGCTTTTCTACGATAGCAGAAAAACCACTAGATGTAGTAGTCAATCACAAAAAAGTACCTGTATTTAGTGTTTTTTAAGGTTGCCTGCCTATTTTGGTGGGTTTTGCATCAAAACCGCGGATGCCCGTGGCGTGTCGCAAAAATCTTCAAATTAATTCACTCGGCTACACGAAAACCGGCCCATCCCTAGTCAAAATTGCTCGCATGAGCGCTCTCGAAACCAACATTTGGATCCTCGTTGCCACCTGCCTCCTAACCTGGCTGCTGAGCCTGCCCACGAAGGACACATCCTGGGTTGACCGCATCTGGTCGATCGTGCCCGCCGTGTATGCCTGGGTGTTCGCCGCGGGTGCGGCTTTTGCCAACCCTCGGCTCAACCTGCTGGCCGCCGTCATCACACTCTGGGGTGCGCGACTGACATTTAACTTCGCGCGCAAGGGTGGCTACCGACCCGGCGGCGAGGACTACCGTTGGGAGGTGCTGCGAGCTGGCATGAAGCCGTGGCAGTACCAGGTCTTCAACATCGGCTTCATCGTGGTCTTTCAAAACGTTTTGCTGCTCATGATCACCATGCCGATGAACGACCTGCTCGGCGTTGCCCCCGGCCTCGATGCCGCGGATGTCGGCCTGACGCTGCTGTTTCTTGCCCTGCTCGCGCTCGAGACCGCTGCCGACCAGCAGCAGTGGAACTTTCACCAGAAGAAGAAGTCTGAGGCTGCTGCCGGCCGCAGCGTGGTTCCGGGCTTCCTGACATCCGGGTTGTTCTCGATCAGCCGCCACCCAAACTTCTTCGCCGAGCAGGCCCAGTGGTGGGTGGTGCTGGTGTTTAGCGTCGTTCGGGTGGGTGTCACTCCAACCAACTGGATCGGAGCCGTTGTGCTCACTGCCCTATTTATAGGTTCGTGCCGATTCACCGAGCAGATTTCGCTCTCGAAGTATCCCGAGTATGCCGACTACCAGAAGCGCGTCAGCGCGATGATTCCCTGGTGGCCTAAGCGCGCCATCTAACCGGCGCGTCTAATGGCGCAGCCGCTGGGCTTGGAGACTACTTGAGTTCGCGCAACCACTGGCTTGAGGTGCGGCCCTCTTTGCGCATCTTTTCGAGGCGCATTGCGAGCCAGACCATCACGCCGGCGAGCACGAGCAGCAGCACCCAAAGGAATGCTGGGGTTCTGCCCGCCTGAGTAAAGCCTGCCGGCAGTGCCGTGATCAAGAGGCCAACGAGGCCGGGATAGAAGAGTCCGGCGACTTCGCGCATCGTTCCGAGCACCAGCATCACCATCGAAACGGTGATCAGGATGCTGAAACGCCACCAGTCAACCGGGTGTCCACCACCGAGTGTCTGCAGCGAGACCACGACCGAAGGCGCCAGCGCGATGGTGATGGGGATTCCGAAGTAAACCAGCGAGTTGCCCTTGGCCTTGCCGGCCATCTTGGCGATACCCAGGATTCCCGCCAGCGCGAGACCGGCTGCGAGGGCGGTGTTGGTGACGGCGAAGTCCTCGCTGCTCTGCGACGCAACCGCGGGAACCACGAGCAACGTCAAACCGGCGATGCCCATGCTGGCGTTTGCGAGGTTGCCCTTGAGTAGGCCGAAGGTGAGCAGAACCGCCGAAACCACAAGAACGATGATCTCGCGAGCGATCTGGTCGGGCTGAAGGTTGGTGAAACTTGTGCCCCACGAGGTGTACGTCCAGAAAGTCGAGGGCAACAGGGCAATACCAATCGGCAGGCCCCAGCTAAACAGCGAACTCTTTAGTTCGAGGTGCTGCAGCGCCATTCGGTGCACACCAAGCACCGCCAAGGCTGCCAGAAGTGAATAGATTTCTGGGCCCTCGAAACTTTGGGCGAGGCGGTTGTTCACGGTAGCCGCAATCGCCAGAGCTGTTCCCACGGTCGACAGATAGCCGAGAGCGATGGTTCCGCGGGTTGGGTTCTTGCGCAGGCGCACTAGCACGATGGCGGCGATTAGGCCCGCTCCAAGGATGCGTCGCAGATCGGCGAGGCTGTCGTCGCGACCAACCAGACCGTAGCCGAGCGAGAGTGCGGCAACGAGGATCGCCGGCACCTCGAATAGCAACCATTGGCGAACCTTGCCGGCGGCATCCTTGGCAATCAGGGTGGTGGCGCTAATCGAACCAGCGATAAGCAGCGAATAGATCTCGGGGCCGTTGAACTGAGGCAGACCCGAGCTGATTGTGAAGGCACTCGAGGCGGCGAGGGCTGCGAACGAAAGGTAACTGATAGCAAGCCAGCCCTCGTTGGCGCCGCGACGCAAACGAATGAGCGCGAAAGCCGTGATGAGCGCGCTGGCGAGAATGCGTCGGTAGTCGTCCACCACGGACACGGCGCCGTCGGTTTGCAGGGTTCCGAAGACCAGCGAGACAAAAGCGGTGCCGAGAATCGGCGTATCGATGAGCAGGGCCTTAGAAGCGCCCTCGAACGCATCCTTGTGAAGCAGCACGGATGCGATTAGGCCTACCGAGAGCCAAACCGTGTAAGGCTCAGGGCTAGAAGCCTGAAGGCCTGGGACCTGGGTCAAGGTTGCGGCGATGGCCGAGATGGCTAGGTTGCTGAGCAAGAAGAGCGCACCGGATGCTCGTTTGCCGACGGTGGAGCCGTTGAGTCGGGCAATCAGCGAGAACAGCGCGAGGGCCGAGATTACATACCAGCGCACATCGATGGTTTGCACCTGCGTGACGTATTCGCCAATGGTCACAAGGCCGAAGGCGGCGTAACCGATTGAGAGCACTCGGAGGGTTTCTTCGCTAGAAAACGCGGATGCCTTGCCCGAGCGCTTCACCTTGGAGAGCGCGAGTGATGCCAGCGAAACGACGGCCAGCAGGCCGAGCACCATAAAGGTGTCTTGGTTGGTTGCTGCCTGCCAGGTGGTGTGCTGGGCCGCGAGACCGATCGCAAATGAGCCAGCAATCGCCACTAGCGCCGTTCCCGTCTTAACCGCTGGCTCCGTTTCGGTGCGGCGATTGAGGGCCCACACGTGTCCGGCGGTGACCGCTGCGACAAAGGCTAGCTGAAGGGCATAAACGGTGACCAGCGAAGACGCCTGGACATCCCACATGTTCAAGAAGAATGCCGCGAGAGTCAGCACGAAGCCCACCTGAAGCTTGCTGGCCATGCGGTTGACCGCACCGAAGCCGTAGTTGATGGCAATTAGCCCCACGAGCAGTTCGGTGAGTGTCAGGGCCGTGACCGAAACGGTTGGGCTGTAGCGCAACTGCAGGCCGACCACGGCAACTACGGCCTGGCCAAGGTAGTGGTGTCCGGCCAGAATGGCGTTTGCTTTGCCGGCCAGAGGTCCGCGAAGTGCCAACACCTGGGTTGCCACCGAGTAGGCCATAAAGGCCACTGCGTAGAGCAGGGCGTCATTCAGAGTGCTGTCAGTCGGCACAGTCGAGACGCTTGCCAGGAGCACGATAACCGCGGTGACGCCGAAGGCTATCCATGCGGTGATGGTTTCGGTTGCCTCTTGCTTGCGGCCCTGAAGCAACCAGCGAAGGGCAAGTGGTAGGTTCGCGGCAAGGGCGAGGGCTAGCACGGTGAGAGTGTGGCTGGCGCTTGGCGCCTGCCCAAACAGTGAGCTCGATGCCAGGGCGATCAGGCCGATGCCGTTGACCACGATCGACGGCCAGGTGTTGCGCGAAGTCTCGAGTCGGTAGTCGGCGAGGGTCAGAATCACCGAGAAGGCGAGCATGAACCAGCCGACCGGAGTCTGCCAGTCTTCTGTGTGCTGAAGGTTCTGCAAGTTCCAGAGATACCAAAGACCGGCGCTCGACCAAATCATTGCCGTAAGCAGGTTGATGCTTGGCTTGAGCGACTTGGCCAGCGGGCTAAACCACACGATTGCGAGAATCGCGATGAGGGCCAAGGGTTCGCTTATCCAAATGTTTTCGACCAAGCCGGTTGCCCGCATGACGGCTGCGGCAAGCGCGATGAACACTGTGCCGTTTGCTACAGCCACGATGCGAGTGTGTGCTTCATCCTGGTCGAATAGTTGGTGAGCCCACTGCTTGGCGGTAATCGAGACACCAACGGCAACCGCAACCAGAATCAGGATGGCCGCTAGGTGAGGAGGCTGGTTGAAGATACCAGATCCTGTTCCCGCGCCGATTGTCGCGCCAACACCGGCAAGCAGTTGAAGCAGGGTGGCGAATCTAGCGGCAGTGAACAACGCGTTGTCTTGGCGAACCGCAAGATCCTCGTAGTAGTCGCGATACTCGTCGTTTGGAATTTCTGCGGCCGGAATCGAGCGGAGAACCTTGCTGCCATAGAGGGTCACAACGGCCGTGACCGCGACGATGCTCAGGTTGAGTAGTGCCCACTCTGGGTCGGCAGAGCGAAGGTTGTCTAGAACGGGGCCAAGCTCTAGCGTGACCGCCGATGCCGCAAGGCCCAGCAGGGCGATGGCCTTGAAGCCGCTCAAGCGTGTTGCCTTTGCCAAGAAGACTGCAGCGATGGCAACGATGAACAACTCGATTGCCCACCACCAGCCGGGCTGAGTCTTCCAGTTGAAATCTTTGGCCGGCAAGGGCTGGCTCAGCAACGCTCCGACGTTCCACAAAGTGGCGAGCTGCATAGATGAGGTGAATGCCGCCAAGAAGGTTGCGACCACGGCCGAAGACTTGCGCATTCTGAAGGCGCCGAAGCCGGCAGCAAAGGCCAATCCGCCGGTGACGGCCATGAAGCCCCACTCGTTCATCTTGCCCTCGTACTGAATCACGAAGCTGCTGCCAGCAACAAGCACCAGCAGCGAAGCGCCGATGATGAGCCACTGCTGCAGCGAGAAAGTGACCTTTGGCTTCTTGAAGGTCGGCTTGGTTGGTGCCGCCGGGGTGGCGGAGGGGGAGGCGATAGTTGTGGTTGGCTTCCACTCCTGAGCGGCAACGACTGGAGCGCTCGCGGTGGTGGTCGCTGCCTTTGCTTTCTTGGCTGCGCTGGCTACAGGCGCCACGGCGGCCGGTGCTGGCTGCGATGCGGCCTCCTGCTGCTTGACCCGCATCTCGTTCTGCAGAATTTGAATCTTGTCGTTCACGGCAACGCGCTGGTCGAAGAGTTTTTGGTACTTCTTTATGTCTGCCGATTCGAAGTAGTTGCCGCAAGCGCAAACCAAGGCCTCAGACTCGGCAAGTTGCTCGTCGGTGAAGCGGTGCTGGCACAGCGGGTTGCCATACTTAGCCCCGGATGGGCTAGGGGTACCGTATGTCTGAGGCGGCATGCCATTGAAGGTGGGTTGGGCGACCGAGCCTTGCGGGGCGGTGTAGTAGTTGGCCTGGGTTGCGGGGGATTGCGGTGCCTGAGGCTGGTTTGCGTTGGTGTTTGCCAGCGATCGACGGCTGCGAACAACTAAGAAGACGACCAGGGCAATTGCGGCGACGATCCAAATCACGTCATTGATTCGCCCAAAGGAGGCAAACGTCACAATCGTTCCTAAGCCGAGGAGGCCGAGGCATCCGAAGCCGAACAATTTGGCGCAGCCAGGACCAGATCCCTTTGGCTCTTCGTACTTGAAGTTGACTGGGTTAGACACAATGCCCCCGAACCTTAGTTAGTCAGTGTCTTTACTCTGCCAAGAGCCTCAAAAGTTGGCAAGCACCGCGGGGTGGGCTGTTTGGGGGACTAATACTCGCCTTTGATCACAAAGTAACTGCCCCGCACCTCGCCGGCGAGCTTCGACTTCATCCTGGCAAATTTAAACTTGGATGCGAGTTCCTCTGGTACTTCCATGCCCACCGAGAGCTTGATTCCCACTGCGCGCTTCTTGTTGGTCTCGAGCGAGTAGACCGCGTTGATGGCGAGGCCGCTCTCGTAGTAGCAAAAAGTCCAGCGCATGCCATCGACATACACCTCTGCCACCTCAAGAGGCTTTGCGGCAATCACGATGTCGCGCTCGAGCAGGATTCGACTCAGGTAGTCCACAAGATCCTGGCGCTCGTTTGCTGGGTAGGTTTCAAATGCCATGTCGTGGTGGTTCTTGAGGTAGCGAGCCTCGCTGGCCCTGAGTCCGCCCAGAGCTTCGGCGAAGT
>JBEGJS010000102.1:0-5673 GCA_041184485.1 Actinomycetota bacterium
GTCTAGAACAACGAGGTGCACGCCGGCGGTGCGGGTGATTACCTCCGGGGCCAGCGACGAGCCGCCCATGCCGCAGAGCACAAAGCGGTCTACGCCCTTAGCGAGGAACTCTTGGCGAAGAGCAACGACGCGATCGACGATAGCCGCGGTGTCAACCGCCGAGTTGACCCAACCGAGACGAATCGACGACTCGGCCTCGGCATCCTTGCCCCAAAGAGTGAAGTCCTTGGCGGCGATGCGGCTGGCTACCTTGTCGGCCACCAGGTCGGGCAGAACCGAAGCTGCTGCCGCCGCGGTTGCACCGGCTACGGCTACCTTGACGCTCATTAGTTGGCTCCCTTTAGTGCGGTCGAAACGGTCTCAACCAGTTCGCCCCACGAAACGATGAACTTGTCGACACCCTCGGTCTCGAGCAGCTCGGTGACCTCCGCGATCGAGATGCCCTGAGCCTCGAGCTGGGCCAGGATGGCGGCCGAGTCGGCGTAGTGTCCGGTGATCGAGTCCGCTGGAATCACACCGTGGTCGTAGACGGCCTCCATGGTCTTCTCAGGCATGGTGTTGACCAGGTGAGGAGCGACCAGCTCGGTCACATAGAGGGTGTCTGCGAGGGCAGGGTCCTTGACTCCGGTCGATGCCATCAGCGGGCGCTGCTTGTTGGCCCCGGCAGCCTCGAGTGCTGCCCAGTCGGCGTTATCGAACTCCTGCTCGAATACCTGGTAGGCGAGGCGAGCGTTGGCCAGCGCGGCCTTCGACTTGAGGGCCTTTGCCTCGTCGGTGCCGATAGCGTCGAGGCGCTTGTCGATCTCGGTGTCAACGCGCGAGACGAAGAACGATGCAACCGAGTGAATCTTGCTGATGTCGTGGCCAGCATCCTTGGCCAGCTTGACGCCGGCGATGTAGGCGGCGATTACCTCGCGGTAGCGCTGCAGCGAGAAGATCAGGGTCACGTTGACGCTGATGCCCTCGGCGATTACCTGGGTGATGGCCGAGAGGCCAGCCTTTGTTGCCGGAATCTTGATCATGACGTTTTCGCGGTCAACCTTGGCGAAGAGTTCCTTGGCCTGCTTGACGGTGCCAGCGGTGTCGTTGGCAAGACCTGGCTCGACCTCGATCGAGACGCGGCCGTCGAAGCCGTTGCTCGATGCGTAGACGCCGGCGAAGATGTCGCACGCGTCGGCGACATCCTTGGTGGTTAGTTCTACAATGGCGGTTGCCGCGTCGGCACCAGCGGCACCGAGCTCTGCAATCTGAGCGCCGTAGCCCTCACCCTTGGCCAGCGCCGCAGCGAAAATGCTCGGGTTGGTGGTCACGCCCGAGACGGTGCGGTTGGTGATCAGGTCGCGCAGGTTGCCGGTGGTGATGCGGGTGCGCGATAGGTCGTCGAGCCAAATGCTAACGCCGTTGGCGTCGAGCTGAGCGAGGGGAGAGGTCATGATTTTCTTCTTTCTGCTGAGACTTGCTTGGTCGGCGGCTTAGAGGGCGGCCAGGGTTGCGTTTGCTGCCGAGACAACTGCCTCGGTGGTCATTCCGAACTCGCGGAACAGGGTCTTGAAGTCGGCCGATGCACCGAAGTGCTCGATCGAGACGCTGCGACCGAATGGGCCGACATACTTCGACCAGCCGAGCGAGAGACCGGCCTCAACCGAGACACGGGCCTTGACCGACGGTGGCAGCACAGACTCGCGGTATGCCTCGGTCTGCTCGTCGAACCACTCGAGGCAAGGTGCCGAAACCACGCGGGTCGCGACGCCGGCGGCCTCTAGCTGCTTGCGTGCCTCAACGGCCAGCTGCACCTCAGAACCGGTGGCAATCAGAATCAGTTCTGGCTTGCCGTTGGCGGCGTCGATAAGCGTGTAGGCGCCCTTGGCGGTGTTCTCTGCACCGGCATAAACGGCACCGGTCTCGTCGGCTTCGCCACGGCTAAACACTGGGATGTCCTGACGGGTTAGCGCGATGCCCGCTGGGCCACCGCGACGCTCGAGGATGGTCTTCCACGCGTAGGCGGTCTCGTTGCCGTCGCCAGGGCGAACGATGTCGAGGTTCGGAATCGCACGCAGGGTAGCGAGCTGCTCGATCGGCTGGTGAGTCGGGCCATCCTCGCCGAGTGCGACGGAGTCGTGGGTCCAGACGAAGATCGACGGCACACCCATGAGGGCTGCGAGGCGAACCGCCGGACGCATGTAGTCGCTAAAGATCAAGAAGGTTCCACCGAATGCGCGGGTCTTTCCGTGCAGCACGATGCCGTTCAGGATCGAACCCATCGCGTGCTCGCGAATACCAAAGTGCAGCACGCGGCCGTACTGGTCGCCGCTCCACTCGTGGGTCGACCACTCTGATGGCACGAACGACTTTGCGCCGGCGATGGTGGTGAGGTTCGAGTCGGCGAGGTCTGCCGAACCGCCCCAGAGCTCGGGCATTACGCCCGCGATGGCGTTGATGACCTTGCCCGATGCGGCGCGAGTCGAAACGGCCGAGCCGTTTTCGAAGACAGGAAGTGCCGACTCGAGCTCGGCAGGGGTCTCGCCAGACTCGACGCGGTCGAGCAGCTTCTTGGCCTGTGGGTTGGCGGCGGCCCAAGCGTCGAACTTGGCCTGCCACTCGGCGCGAACGGCGTCGGCGTGAGCCTGGTAACCACGCGTGTGTGCGATGACCGCTGGGTCAACCTCAAAGGACTGCTCTGGGTCGAAGCCAAGCGCGACCTTGAGGCCGGCGAGCTCTTCGGCGCCAAGCTTCGAGCCGTGAATCTTGCCCGAGTTCTGCTTGGTTGGCGAAGGCCAACCGATGATGGTGCGCAGGGTGATGAGCGAAGGCTTGTCGGTGACTGCCTTGGCCCGCTCAATGGCCGCGTATAGCTCGGCGACATCCTCGACATAGTTGCCGGTTTTCTTCCAGTCGACAACCTGAGTGTGCCAGCCATATGACTCGTAGCGCTTGTTTAGGTCTTCAGTGAAGGCAATGTTGGTGTCATCCTCGATCGAAATCTGGTTCGAGTCATAGATGACAACGAGGTTGCCCAGCTTCTGGTGACCAGCCAAGGATGCGGCCTCGGCGGTTACGCCCTCTTGCATGTCGCCATCGCCGGCGATTACGTAGGTGAAGTGGTCAAACGGGCTCTGGCCGGCTGGCGCGCTTGCGTCATACAGGCCGCGCTCGAAGCGCTGGGCATAGGCGAAGCCGGTGGCAGATGCGAGGCCCTGGCCCAGTGGACCGGTGGTGATCTCAACGCCCTTGGTGTGGCCGTACTCGGGGTGACCAGGAGTCTTCGAGCCCCAGGTGCGAAGCGCCTTGAGGTCGTCGAGCTCGAGTCCGTAGCCGTGCAGGTAAAGCTGGTTATAGATGGTCAGCGACGAGTGACCGACGCTAAGGATGAAGCGGTCGCGGCCGATCCATTTGTCGTCTGATGGGTCGTGGCGCATGACCTTGTTGAACAAAAGGTAAGCCACGGGAGCAAGCGAGATTGCGGTTCCAGGGTGGCCGTTGCCAACCTTCTCAACTGCATCTGCTGCTAGAACGCGGGCGGTGTCTACGGCCTTCGAATCAAGTTCGGACCACTGGAATGCTGACAAAACAGCTCCTACTCTTTTGGCGCACAGCGCCGATTTGAATGTGTCAAATGTGTGGGCAACGTCGCCGAGTTAGGTGGAACGCCCAAGAAAACAGAAAACAAGCGGAATTCCTTTCTCAACTTTACACCTCGAAGGCCCCAATCTCTGGCGGAATAAAGCGAGTTTTCGTTGCTTTAGACTTGATTGAAATGACTTCTGAAACCCGCCAACTTTCTGCGCCCGGGGGCATTGGCTCGAAGGCCAAGGCCTACCTTGCGCTCACCAAACCGCGGGTCATCGAACTGCTTCTGATCACCACGCTGCCGACCATGATCTTGGCCCATGGCGGGCTGCCGAATCTTTGGCTCGTGCTCGCGACTCTCGTGGGTGGGGCCTTCTCGGCAGGTTCGGCCAACGCATTTAACTGCTACATCGACGCCGACATCGACAAGATCATGGGCCGCACCAAGGGTCGTCCGCTGGTTACCGGCGAACTGACCAAGCGCGAGGCATACGTCTTCGCCTGGGCGCTTGGTCTGGTATCCGTGATGTGGCTGGGGTTTCTCACCAACTGGCTCGCGGCCGCGCTCTCGGTAGCCGCCATCCTGTTTTATGTGTTCATCTACACGCTGCTGCTCAAGCGTCGCACCCCGCAGAACATCGTCTGGGGTGGAGCAGCAGGCTCGATGCCGGTCTTGATTGGTTGGGCTGCGACCACCGGCACGGTCGACATTGGCGCGTGGATTCTGTTTCTGGTGATCTTCCTCTGGACTCCACCGCACTACTGGCCGCTTTCGATGCGCTACCGCGATGACTACGCCGCCGCGGGAGTGCCGATGCTGCCGGTGGTCAAGAGCCACCGTGTGGTGGGAATCCAGATCATCATCTATGCCTGGGCGCTTTTCGTCTCGACCCTGCTGCTGATTCCGGCTTCGAACATGGGTTGGATTTACACCGGCGTGGCTGTGCTGTCGGGAGTCTGGTTCGTGTGGGAGTCGTACCGTCTCTACCACCAGTCGAAGACTGGCGAGCCCAAGAGCCCGATGCGCCTGTTTCACGGTTCAATCAGCTATCTGACGGTGCTCTTCATTGCGGTCGCAATCGACCCGCTGATTCACATTTCTCTTTAGGCCCGCCACCGCGAGGTCGACTCGCTAACCCTCTTTGTAGTCGCTGCGAACCTTGATCTCTTCAAGCCTGCGCAGGCTCTCGTCACGTTCGGTAGCGTGATCGACAATCGGATGCGGATACCCGTGTGTGAGCCCGTCGAGTAGCAACCAAGGCTCGTGCACTGCCGCGCCAGAGATATGGCTGAGTTCTGGCACGAACTTGCGCACGTAGTTGCCATCCGGGTCGAATTTGAGACCTTGCAGAATCGGGTTGAAGACCCGATAGTAGGGCGATGCGTCGGTGCCGCAGCCAGCGGTCCACTGCCATCCGTGCGCGTTCGAGGCCGGGTCGAAGTCGGTGAGGTGGCGCTCAAACCATTCGGCGCCCTGCTGCCACTCGAGGTGCAGGTCTTTCACCAAGAACGATGCGACGATCATGCGCGAACGGTTGTGCATCCAACCCGTTGCCAGCAGCTGGCGCATAGCGGCATCCACCATCGGATATCCGGTCTTGCCTTGCTGCCAGGCGGCAAGACGCTCTTCGGCAGTTGCTCCGGAGTCGTAGCGCATGCCCGCAAAGCGTGGTTCGTAGTATTCGGTCAGGGTGTGCTGGTTGCGAAACAGAACGTCGCCGTAGAACTCTCGCCAGGCGATCTCTTTGCGAAACACGGTGTGGGCGGGGGAGTCGCCGAGGCGAGCCAGAATCGTGCGCGGATGAATCTCGCCGTGCGCGAGCGCGTGGCTCATGTGCGAGGTGCCGGGCAGGTCGGCGCGGTTGCGCTGCTCGTCATACTCGTCGAGCGCGCGCTCGACGAAGCGCTCGAAGGTGCGCAGCGCAAAGGCCTCGCCGGCTCGAATCTTGAACGGGGCCGGGCCGGATGCCTCGGGGAGCGGCTCGCCGGCGAGCTTGAGCCAGCCAGACGAAGGCTCGGTGCGGCCGATCGGCTGACGCCAACCGCGCTCGAGCCAGGCCTTGTAGAACGGCGTATAGACGCGGTAGGCGGTGCCGTCGGGCTTGA